>NZ_JACBWZ010000320.1 GCF_013870595.1 Streptomyces sp. WELS2
CGCCGTACGGCCGGAGCCCAGCAGCGCGCGCATCGGCGCGAGGGTGTCGTTGGTGAGCCGGCCGGACCAGGCGAGGTCCCACAGGGCGTCGGCCAGCTGGGGGTCGGTGACCTCCGGGTGGGTGGTGGCACGGACCTGGTCGGCGATCTGCCGGAAGAACAGGCCGTACCCGCCGGAGAGGGCGTCCAGCACGGACTGGTGGAGGGCGGTCGGCTCCAGCGGGTGCGGTGCCGGGAGCAGCAGCGGGGCCGCGTCCGCCAGATACAGCGAGACCCAGCCGTCCTTGCCCGGCAGGGAGCCCGCACCGGCCCACACCACCTCGCCCGCGGCGGTCAGCTCGTCGAGCATCGCGGGCGTGTAACCCGCCACGCGGGAGGGGAGGACCAGCTTCTCCAGCGCGGAGGCGGGCACGGAGGCGCCCTGCAACTGCTCGACGGCCCGCACCAGGCCGTCGACGCCGCGCAGCGCGTGGCCCCTGCCGATGTGCTGCCACTGCGGCAGGAACTGGGCGAGCGCGGCGGGCGGCACCGGCTCCAGCTCGTGCCGCAGGGCCGCCAGGGAGCGGCGGCGCAACCGGCGCAGTACGGCCGCGTCGCACCACTCCTGGCCGATGCCGGCCGGATGGAACTCGCCCTGGACGATCCGGCCGGCCGCGGCCAGCCGCTGCAACGCGCCCTCGGTGACCGCGACACCGAGCCCGAACCGGGCCGCCGCGGTGGCCGAGGTGAACGGGCCGTGCGTACGGGCATAGCGCGCCAGCAGGTCGCCCAGCGGGTCCTTGACCGGCTCGGTGAACGCCTCCGGGACACCGACCGGCAGCGCCGTGCCGAGCGCGTCGCGCAGCCGGCCCGCGTCCTCCACGGCCGCCCAGTGGTCGGCGCCCGCGATCCGCACCTTGATGGCCCGGCGCGCCCCGGCCAGCTCACCTGCCCACTGCGGGTCCGCGCCCCGCGCCACCAGCTCCGCGTCGGTCAGCGGGCCGAGCAACCGGAGCAGGTCGGCGACGCCCTCGACGTCCTTGACCCGGCGGTCCTCGGTGAGCCACTGCAGCTCGCGCTCCAGCTCGGTCAGCACGTCGGCGTCGAGCAGTTCGCGCAGCTCCGCCTGGCCCAGCAGCTCGGCCAGCAGCCGCGAGTCCAGGGACAGCGCGGCGGCGCGGCGCTCGGCCAGCGGGGAGTCGCCCTCGTACAGGAACTGGGCGACGTACCCGAAGAGCAGGGAGCGGGCGAACGGGGACGGCTCGGGGGTGGTGACCTCGACCAGCCGCACCTTGCGGGACTCGATGTCGCCCATCAGCTCGACCAGCCCGGGCACGTCGAAGACGTCCTGGAGGCATTCGCGGACGGCCTCCAGCACGATCGGGAACGAGCCGAACTCGCTCGCCACCTGGAGCAGCTGGGCGGCGCGCTGGCGCTGCTGCCACAGCGGGGTGCGCTTGCCGGGGTTGCGGCGCGGCAGCAGCAGCGCGCGGGCGGCGCACTCCCGGAACCGGGAGGCGAACAGCGCCGAGCCGCCGACCTGGTCGGTGACGATCCGGTCGACCTCGCCCTTGTCGAAGGCGACGTCCGCCGCGCCGACCGGGGCCTGCTCGCTGTCGACCGCCGTGTCGAGGAGGGTGCCCGCCTTCGCCGGCTCCTGGTCGAGCAGGTCGAGGCCCAGCAGATCGGCGTCGGGCAGGCGCAGCACGATGCCGTCGTCGGCGTGCATGACCTGCGCGTCCATGCCGTACCGCTCGGACAGGCGGGCGCCGAGGGCGAGCGCCCAGGGGGCGTGGACCTGGGCCCCGAAGGGCGAGTGCACGACGACGCGCCAGTCACCCAGCTCGTCGCGGAACCGCTCCACGACGATCGTGCGGTCGTCGGGGACGTGACCGCAGGCCTCGCGCTGCTCGCTCAGGTACGACAGCACGTTGTCCGCCGCCCACGCGTCCAGGCCGGCCGCCAGCAGCCGCAACCGCGCGTCGTCCCGGGGCAGCGAGCCGACCTCGCGCAGGAACGCGCCCACCGCGCGGCCCAGCTCCAGCGGGCGGCCCAGCTGGTCGCCCTTCCAGAAGGGCAGCCGGCCCGGTACGCCCGGCGCGGGCGAGACCAGGACCCGGTCGCGCGTGATGTCCTCGATCCGCCAGGAACTCGTGCCCAGCGTGAAGACATCGCCCACGCGGGACTCGTAGACCATCTCCTCGTCCAGCTCGCCGACCCGGCCGCCGCCCTTCTTGGGGTCGGAACCGGCGAGGAAGACCCCGAACAGGCCGCGGTCCGGGATCGTGCCGCCGGAGGTGACGGCCAGGCGCTGGGCGCCGGGGCGGCCGGTGACCGTGCCGGCCACGCGGTCCCACACCACGCGCGGGCGCAGCTCGGCGAACGCGTCGGACGGATAGCGGCCCGCGAGCATGTCCAGCACCGCCGTGAACGCCGACTCGGGCAGCGAGGCGAACGGGGCCGCGCGGCGGACCACGGTCAGCAGGTCGTCGTACTGCCAGGTGTCCAGCGCCGTCATGGCCACCAGTTGCTGTGCGAGCACGTCGAGCGGGTTCGCGGGCACCTTCAGCGACTCGATGGCGCCCGAGCGCATCCGCTCGGTGACCACGGCCGCCTGGACCAGGTCGCCCCGGTACTTCGGGAAGACGACGCCGGTCGAGACGGCGCCGACCTGGTGGCCCGCGCGGCCCACCCGCTGGAGACCGGAGGCGACCGACGGCGGGGACTCGACCTGCACGACGAGGTCGACGGCACCCATGTCGATGCCGAGTTCCAGGCTGGAGGTGGCCACCACCGCGGGCAGCCGGCCGGCCTTCAGGTCCTCCTCGACCAGGGCGCGCTGCTCCTTGGAGACCGAGCCGTGGTGCGCGCGGGCGATCACCGGCGGAGCGCCCTGGGCCGCGCCGGAGCCGCCCATCAGCTGGGCGGGGGAGTGGTGCTCGTCCAAGGGCTCGCCGGTCGCCCGTTCGTACGCGATCTCGTTGAGCCGGTTGCACAGCCGCTCCGCCAGACGGCGGGAGTTGGCGAAGACGATCGTGGACCGGTGGGCCTGCACCAGGTCGGCGATCCGCTCCTCCACATGCGGCCAGATCGACGGCCGCTCCCCGCCCTCGGCGGCGTCGGAGGCCGGGGAACCCCCCAGCTCGCCCATGTCCTCGACCGGGACGACCACGGAGAGGTCGAACTCCTTGCCGGACTCCGGCTGGACGATCTCCACCTTGCGGCGCGGCGACAGATAGCGGGCCACCTCGTCCACCGGGCGCACCGTCGCCGACAGGCCGATCCGGCGGGCGGGCTTCGGCAGCAGCTCGTCCAGCCGCTCCAAGGAGAGCGCGAGATGCGCGCCGCGCTTGGTGCCCGCCACCGCGTGCACCTCGTCCAGGATCACCGTCTCCACGCCCGTGAGCGCGTCGCGCGTGGCCGAGGTCAGCATCAGGAACAGCGACTCGGGCGTGGTGATCAGGATGTCCGGCGGGCGGGTGGACAGGGCGCGGCGCTCGGCGGCCGGGGTGTCGCCGGAGCGGATGCCGACCCTGACCTCCGGCTCGGGCAGGCCCAGCCGCACCGACTCCTGGCGGATGCCGGTCAGGGGGCTGCGCAGATTGCGCTCCACGTCCACGGCCAGGGCCTTCAGCGGGGACACGTACAGCACCCGGCAGCGCTTCTTGGGATCGGCGGGGGGCGGTGCCGAGGCCAGCTGGTCCAGGGCGGCGAGGAACGCGGCCAGCGTCTTGCCCGAGCCGGTCGGCGCGACCACCAGCACGTCCGAGCCCTCACGGATGGCCTGCCACGCGCCCGCCTGGGCGGCGGTGGGCGCGGAGAAGGCCCCCGTGAACCAGCCGCGGGTCGCGGGGGAGAAGCCGTCCAGGGCTCGGTGTGCGGAGCTGACCATGCGTCCATCGTGCACCCACCCACTGACAATCGCCCCGACCTGGGCAAACGGGGCGGCGGGGCTGGGCGGAGGGTGGCGCGGGGGCGATCGGTGACCTGCGGCGGGCGGGCCGGGCGGGACAATGGGCGTATGGCGGGTTCAAGCGAGCGGGCACGGCACTGGCGCTACCCGGAGCTGCCCGGAGTCGACCTGTTGCGGGCCCGGTACGTCCGCAAGAACTTCATCCGGCACACCCACGAGAACTTCGTGATCGCGGCCATAGCCGACGGCGTCGAGGTCTTCCACCACCGCGGCTCGGACGTCTCCGCGGGCCCGGGCGCGCTCGCGCTGGTCAACCCGGACACCCCGCACACCGGCCGGGCGGGGGTGCCCGAAGGCTGGCGGTACGGCGCGGTGTATCCCTCGCCCGACGTGGTCGCCGAGATCGCCGCCGAGACCACCACCCTGCGGGGCACGCCCGGCTTCGTCAGCCCGGTCCTCCACGATCCCTACGCCGCCCGTCTGGTCCACCGGGTACTGCGCGCCACCGACGAGGGCAACGCGCTGGCCGCCGACACCCTCCTGCGGGTCGCCGTGACCAGGCTGCTGCGGCTGAACGGCGGTGCGCTGCCCGAGCGGCGGACCCGGACGGCCGGCGCGCTGATCGCCGCACGCGCGCGTACGGTGCTGGAGGAGCGGATGGCCCGGCCGCCGACCCTGGAACGGCTGGCCCGGGACCTGGGGACCAGCCCGTTCGCGCTGCTGCGGGCGTTCCGCGACGCCTACGGCATGCCGCCGCACACCTGGCTGACCGACGCCCGTGTGCGCCGTGCCCGGCTGCTGCTGGACGCGGGGACGGCCCCCGCCGAGGCGGCCGTCGCCGTCGGCTTCACCGACCAGCCCCACCTCAACCGGCACTTCACCCGGATCGTCGGCGTACCTCCGGGGGCGTACCAGCGGGAACACGCGAACCCGGACGGGCGGGGGCGTGTGCCGGGCGAGCGCAAGAACGTACAAGACGACGGCCGGCCGTCGTCCGTACCGTCCCGGGCGTGACACAGCACATAGCACTCACGGACCAGACAGCCGACGGCACGAAGCCGGACGCGGCCGTCGTGCGGGACGCCCTGGGCGTCGGCGTCGCGGTGGGCCTGTCCGGATTCGCCTTCGGGGTGACCTCGGCCGGCAGCGGACTCGGGCTGCTCCAGACCTCATCGAGGCGATCCGGGCCCGCGCGGGCGCCAGGCGCAAGCTGGTCGTCGGCGTCGACCAGAACAGCTACCGCTGGGGCTACCGCAACCCGAACACCGAGGGCGCCCGGCTGGAGGGCTTCGACATCGACCTCGCGCACCGCATCGCCGAGGACATCCTCGGCGACCGGGACGCGGTGCAGTTCAAGGCGATCCCGACCAACCAGCGCATCCCGGCGATCCAGGACGGGCGTGTCGACATGGTCGTGCGCACGATGACGATCACCTGCGACCGGCTGCGCCAGGTCGCGTTCTCCGCGCCCTACTTCCGCACCGGGCAGCAGGTCCTCGCCCCCAAGTCCTCTCCGATCACCGGGTACGACGGCTCGCTGGCGGGCAAGAAGGTGTGCACGGCGACCGGTTCGACCGCGTACGCCAGACTGGACGCCGACCGCAAGGCCGGCCGGCTGCCCGCCTCGACCGACCTCTCCACCACCGTGCCCAACCAGCTGGACTGCCTGGTCCGCCTGCAACTCGGCGAGGTGGACGCGGTGGTGACCGACGGCGCGCTGGCCGCGAGCCAGGCCGCCCAGGACCCGACCGTGGAACTCAAGGGCGAGGCGTTCACGACCGAGTACTACGGCGTGGCGATGAAGAAGGACGCCGACGATCTGGTACGCCGGGTCAACCGCGTCCTGGTGGACTACGCGGCGCACGGCTGGCAGAAGTCGTACGACGACTGGCTGTCGGCGACACTGGGCGAGGACCCGGCCGCGTCGAAGCCGCCCGCGCCCCGCTACCTGCGCGGCAGTTGAGCCGCGCCCGACCGGAACCGACAGCGAGCGAGAGGTGATCGATGGGCGTCACGGACCCCGCCGGGCCGGTGATGGACCGGGACGAGGCGGACCGTGCGCTGGCGCGGCTCGGCCAGGAGCACGAGGCGATCGAGACCTCCCTGCTGGCCCTCCAGGACCACGCGGGCCGCAGACTCCTCGAAGGCGCCGGGCTGACCGGCGTCACCCGGGAACGCTGGCAGGCCACGGAGGCACGGATCACCCGGCTGTGGGCGTACTTCGACGCCTACACGGCCGCGCTGCGCGGCGCCCGTGAGATCCGCGCCCGGCGCCGCTGGTCCAGCCGTGAGGACCTGGCGGAGCTGACCGGGCTGCTGCGCGGCGAGTCGGTGACCGTCCCCGGCGGCGAGAGCGGCCGGCTCAGCGAGACGTTCACGCTGCCGGCGCTGGTGGACCGGATGAACGAGCTGTACGCGACGAGCCTGGACGTGATCGTCGCCGCGGACGCGGTGTGGTCGGCGCTGCCCGCGCGGATCGACCTGCTCGCCGCCGAGCTCCAGCGCACCCGGCAGCTCGCGCACTCCGTCGGGGTGCGCCCCGGCGAACACCCGGCCGGCGACGACCTGGAGCGGATCACCCGCACGCTGACCCGGCTGCGCGAGGACGTCGTCGCCGACCCGCTCGCGTTCTGGGTGCCGGCCGAGGGCAGTTCCGCGCCGGGCGGCGGGCGCCCGGACACGACGGTGTACGACCGTGCGGCGCGCGCCCTGGAGGACGTGCGCCGGGA
>NZ_JACBWZ010000321.1 GCF_013870595.1 Streptomyces sp. WELS2
CTTGAGCAGCACGGGCGGCGGTGGCGGCAAGGGCATGCGCCTGGTGCGGGACCTGACCGTGCTGGAGGAGGAGATCGCCGCCGCCCGCCGGGAGGCCCGCGCCTCCTTCGGCGACGACACGCTGCTGGTGGAGCGGTGGATCGACCGGCCCCGGCACATCGAGATCCAGGTGCTGGCCGACGGCCACGGCAACGTGCTGCACCTGGGCGAGCGCGAGTGCTCCCTCCAGCGGCGCCACCAGAAGGTCGTCGAGGAGGCGCCGAGCGTGCTCCTGGACGAGGCGACCCGGGCCGCGATGGGCGAGGCGGCCGTGCAGGCGGCCCGCTCGTGCGGGTACCGGGGCGCGGGCACGGTGGAGTTCATCGTCCCGGGCGGCGACCCGTCGCAGTACTACTTCATGGAGATGAACACCCGCCTCCAGGTGGAGCACCCGGTCACCGAACTGGTGACGGGGCTGGACCTGGTGGAGTGGCAGCTGCGGGTCGCGGCCGGCGAACGGCTGCCGTTCGCCCAGTCGGAGATCACGCTCACCGGGCACGCGGTGGAGGCCCGGATCTGCGCCGAGGACCCCGCGCGCGGCTTCCTGCCCTCCGGCGGCACGGTCCTGCTGCTGGACGAGCCCGAGGGCGACGGCGTGCGCACCGACTCGGGGCTGAGCGAGGGCACCGAGGTGGGCAGCCTGTACGACCCGATGCTGTCCAAGGTGATCGCCTACGGCCCCGACCGCGCGACCGCGCTGCGCAGGCTCCGTGCGGCCCTGGCCCGGACGGTCACGCTGGGCGTGCAGACCAACGCCGGGTTCCTGCGCCGGCTGCTGGCCCATCCGGCGGTGGTCTCCGGTGACCTGGACACCGGGCTGGTGGAGCGGGTGGTGGACGACCTGGTCCCCGCCGAGGTGCCCGAGGAGGTGTACGAGGCGGCGGCGGCCGTACGGCTGGAGGCCCTCCGGCCGCGCACGGAGGGCTGGACCGACCCGTTCTCGGTGCCGGACGGCTGGCGGCTGGGCGGCGCCCGGAAGCCGCCCGTCTTCCACCTGCGGGTGCGCGAACCCGTGGCCTACACCCCCCGGGGCGTCCACACCGTCACCGGTGACCGGGTGAGCGTCGCCCTGGACGGCGTCCGGCACACCTTCCGCCGCGCCGGCGACTGGCTCGGCCGGGACGGCGACGCCTGGCAGGTGCGCGCCCACGACCCGGTCGCCGCGTCCCTGAACCGCGCGGCCCACGCGGGCGCCGACTCCCTCACCGCGCCCATGCCGGGCACGGTCACGGTGGTCAAGGTGGCCGTCGGCGACGAGGTGACCGCCGGGCAGAGCCTGCTGGTGGTGGAGGCGATGAAGATGGAGCACGTCATCTCCGCCCCGCACGCCGGCACGGTCGCCGCACTGGACGTGACACCGGGCAGCACGGTCGCCATGGACCAGGTGCTGGCCGTCGTCGCACCGCACGAGGAGGCGGCCGGATGAGCGTCACGGGACTGCCCATGGCCGTACCGGCCGAGGGACTGCCCGCGCGGGTGCGGATCCACGAGGTGGGCGCGCGTGACGGGCTGCAGAACGAGAAGACGGCCGTGCCGACGGCGGTGAAGGCCGAGTTCATCCGCCGGCTGGCGGACGCCGGCCTGACCACCATCGAGGCGACGAGCTTCGTACACCCCAGGTGGGTGCCTCAACTCGCCGACGCCGAGGAGCTGTTCCCACAGGTCGTGGACCTGGACGCGGCACTCCCGGTACTGGTCCCCAACCAGCGTGGCCTGGACCGGGCGCTGGCCCTCGGCGCCGAGTACGTCGCGGTGTTCGCCAGCGCCACCGAGTCCTTCGCCAAGGCCAACCTCAACCGCACGCTGGAGGAGTCCCTCGCGGTGTTCGAGCCGGTGGTGCGGCACGCGAAGGACGAGGGCGTACGGGTGCGCGGCTATGTCTCCATGTGCTTCGGCGACCCGTGGGAGGGCCCGGTGCCGCTCACCCAGGTCGCGCGGGTGTGCGTCGCGCTGCGGGACATGGGCTGCGACGAGCTGAGCCTCGGCGACACCATCGGGGTGGCCACCCCGGGCCAGGTCCAGGCGCTGCTCGCCCTGCTGAACGAGCGGGGCGTGCCGACCGACGCGATCGGCGTGCACTTCCACGACACCTACGGCCAGGCGCTCGCCAACACCCTGGCCGCCCTCCAGCACGGCGTCACCACCGTGGACGCCTCCGCCGGGGGGCTCGGCGGCTGCCCGTACGCCAAGTCCGCCACCGGCAACCTCGCCACCGAGGACCTCGTCTGGATGCTGCACGGGCTCGGCATCGAGACGGGGGTCGACCTCGGCCGTCTGACCGCCACCAGCGTGTGGATGGCCGAACGGCTGGGCCGGCCCAGCCCGTCCCGTACCGTCCGCGCTCTCTCCCACAAGGACCAGTGATCAGCATGGACCACCGTCTCAGCCCCGAGCTGGAGGAACTCCGCCGTACGGTGGAGGAGTTCGCGCACGATGTCGTGGCGCCGAAGATCGGCGACTTCTACGAGCGGCACGAGTTCCCGTACGAGATCGTCCGCGAGATGGGCCGCATGGGCCTGTTCGGGCTGCCGTTCCCGGAGGAGTACGGCGGGATGGGCGGCGACTACCTCGCCCTGGGCCTCGTCCTGGAGGAACTGGCCCGGGTGGACTCCTCCGTGGCGATCACGCTGGAGGCCGGCGTCTCGCTGGGCGCGATGCCCCTGCACCTGTTCGGCACGGAGGAGCAGAAGCGCGAGTGGCTGCCCCGCCTGTGCTCGGGCGAGATCCTGGGCGCGTTCGGCCTGACGGAGCCGGACGGCGGCAGCGACGCCGGGGCGACCCGTACGACGGCCCGGCTGGACCCGGACACCGACGAGTGGGTGATCAACGGCACCAAGTGCTTCATCACCAACTCGGGCACGGACATCACGGGCCTGGTCACGGTCACCGCGGTCACCGGCCGCAAGCCGGACGGCCGCCCGGAGATCTCGGCCGTCATCGTGCCGTCCGGCACCCCGGGCTTCACGGTGGCCGCGCCCTACTCGAAGGTCGGCTGGAACGCCTCCGACACCCGCGAGCTGTCCTTCCAGGACGTCCGGGTCCCGGCCGCCAACCTGCTCGGCGAACGGGGCCGCGGCTACGCCCAGTTCCTGCGCATCCTGGACGAGGGCCGGATCGCCATCGCCGCGCTCGCCACGGGCCTGACCCAGGGCTGTGTGGACGAGTCGGTGAAGTACGCGAAGGAACGTCACGCCTTCGGCCGGCCCATCGGCGCCAACCAGGCCATCCAGTTCAAGATCGCCGACATGGAGATGAAGGCCCACACGGCCCGCCTGGCCTGGCGCGACGCGGCCTCCCGCCTGGTCGCGGGCGAACCCTTCAAGAAGGAGGCCGCCCTCGCCAAGCTCCACTCCTCCACGGTCGCCGTGGACAACGCCCGCGACGCCACCCAGATCCACGGCGGCTACGGCTTCATGAACGAGTACCCGGTGGCCCGCATGTGGCGCGACTCCAAGATCCTGGAAATCGGCGAGGGCACGAGCGAGGTCCAGCGGATGCTGATCGCCCGCGAACTGGGGCTGACGGGCTGAGGCAACAGGTCCGGCGCGGACCTGGCGTGCATCGAAGGCGCGGACAGGCCGGCGGGGTGACGCCCCGCTCCGGCCCGTCCGCTCTCCGCTAAAGGTCGAGCCGCCGCTTGTGTGCCGTGTGCGTGGGTGTGTAGCCGAGACCGTCGTTGATCCGTCTCATGTGCGCGTTGCTGTCAGCGGTGTCGGTCAGGAGGCCCCCGAGGTCCGGATAGTCCCTGCGGGCTTGTCGGATCGACTCGGCCTTCATCCATCGGCCGAGGCCGTGACCGCGGTGCTCGGGTAGCACACCGGTGCCGTAGTGCTGGCCGTCGCCCGCGCCGTTGCCGGGGACGACGAGTTCGGTGAACCCGGCGATCGAACCGTCGGAGGCGTCGACGGCGACGACGGTGCGCAGGTGGTCACCGCGCTGTTCGACGGCCTTCGCCGCGGCCCGTACGCGGTCCACGTCCCAGATCACGGCGCCGTGGTCGGTGTCGTCCATGGGCATGTCGTCCATGGCGCGGCGTGAGGCGGCGAACGTCCGGGCGAGGTCGTCGGGGACGGTTCCCCGCCATGACATCAGCCGGTAGCCGGGATGCGGACGCCCGATGATCTCGGCGAGGACGGCCGTATCCACGTCAGCCAGTGGCAAGCGGGTGAACCTGAAGGTCAGGACCTTCCGGAAACCGCGCGCCGCCAGGAAGTGGTCGCCGGGCGATCCGGCTTCCGCCTGCGCGACAACGCAGCATCGGGCGTTGTCCCGGGCGGTGGCCACGGCGGTGTCGAGAAGCCGGGAGCCGACGCCTTTGCGGCGCTCGGCGGGATGAACACGGAGGTCGAGCTCGGCCAGGTGCTCTCGTCCGCCGTCGAACAGGCGCAGAAAGGCCGTTCCGGCGGGGATGGAATCCGCGTCCGACGCCAACCAGGCGAGACGCCGGCCGTGCGGCCCGTGAGCGGGGTCGGTCAGTGGGGTGATGCGAAGGGACAAGGTGTCTCCGTCGTGAGGAGGCGGCAAAGGTCGGTACGCGAGCTCAACTCCCGGGCACTCCTGCGCATGTGCTCCACACCTCCTCGACGGCGCCGGCCTGCACCGATGCGGGCGGCTGGGTGAACCTAGCCGGGTGATCGGCCCTTGGGCAACGGGTTAACGGGGTGACGGGGTGACGGAAGGGTGGTGCGCGCGTGTGGTCACAGCCGCCCGGCCCTGACGACGCCTCGGTTCGTACGCCATGACACTCGACTGGGGGCGCCTCCCCTGGACATCAGCCGAGTTGGGCTGGGCCGGGGATACGCGCCAGCGCGCACCCCTCCCGACAGGACGGCACAGCTCACCCATGGGCCCGGTACCGGGCTGGGCCACTGTTCCTCCGGGCCGCTCGCTCGCTTCTGCCCCGGGCTGGAGCGAGGTGTGTCAAGGGTGGGCCGCAGGCCCATCGCCGAAGGCGACGCGGAACGCGCCCTTGACCCACCTCGCGGAAGCCCGACACTGCCCGAGAAGCGAGCGGCCGACGGCCACTTGAGGGAAGAGGTGAACACGTCCCACGTGACCGGCGCGTGCCCCAACCCCACCCCCTGGACATCAGCTGAGGTTAGGCTAACCTACCTTGGAACTTGTCCGGCGGGCGCTTCGCCCCGGTCGAAAGCAGTCATACCCATGTCCCACGCCCGTGCCACCCACCTCACCCGCCGCGGACTGCTCGCCGCGGGCGGCGCCCTCGGCCTCGGGGCCGCGCTCGCCGCCTGCGGGGACGACAAGGGCAAAGACGGTGGCTCCGGCGGGAACGCGGGGACGGGCAAGTCGGGCCCCTGGTCGTTCAAGGACGACCGCGGCACGACCGTGAAGCTGGACAAGGTCCCCGCGAACATCGTCGCGTTCACCGGCGTCGGCGCCGCGCTGTACGACTACGGCATCCAGGTCAAGGGCGTCTTCGGCCCGACGAAGACCGCCGCCGGCAAGCCCGACGTCCAGGCCGGCGACATGGACATCAGCAAGGTGACGATCCTCGGCAACGCCTGGGGCCAGTTCAACATCGAGAAGTACGCCTCCCTCGCCCCGGACGTGCTCGTCACGACGATGTTCGACGGCGCCGGCACCCTCTGGTACATCCCGGACGAGTCGAAGAAGAAGATCGGCCAACTGGCCCCCAGCGTCGGCATCTCCGTCTACGACCGTCAGCTCACCCAGCCGCTCCAGCGCATGTGGGACCTGGCCGAGTCGCTCGGCGCGGACATGAAGGCCGCGAAGGTCACCGACGCCAAGAAGCGGTTCGAGGACGCCGCCGCCCGGCTGCGCGCCGCCGCCAAGGCCAAGCCGGACCTCAAGGTGCTGGTGGGCAGCGCCAGCGACCAGCTGTTCTACGTCTCCGGCAGCAACCTCTCCATCGACCTGGAGTACTTCAAGTCCCTCGGCGTGAACCTCGTCGAGCCGCCGGAGAGCGCCAAGAAGCAGGGCGGCGGCTGGTACGAGTCCCTGAGCTGGGAGAACGTCGACAAGTACGACGCCGACATCATCATGATGGACGACCGCTCCTCGGCGATCCAGCCCGCCGACATCACCAAGGCCACCTGGAAGAAGCTGCCCGCGGTGAAGGCGGGTCAGGTCATCCCCCGCTCCCCCGAGCCGATCCTCTCGTACGACAAGTGCGTACCGCTGCTCACCAACCTGGCCGAGGCCCTGGAGAAGGCCAAGAAGGTCAGCTGACGACGGTCCAGCCCGCCCACAAAGCCCTGAACCCCACCCTCAGGAGCCACACATGACCACGGCCGTAGCCGCCCCGTTCCGTTTCTTCTCCCTCCAGGTCGTACGGACGAGGCGGCTCGGCCCGTCTCTGGTCCGGGTCACCTTCACCGGCACCGACCTGCACGCCTTCCACTCCGACGGGCGCGACCAGTCCCTGTCGCTGTTCCTGCCGCACCCCGGGCAGAGCGAACCGGTGGTCCCGCTGGAGCTGGGCGACGGCTGGTGGCAGGGCTGGCGGGAACTGCCGGACGACGTACGGGCCGTGATGCGCTCGTACACCCTGCGGGCGCTGCGCCGCGACCCCGACGAGATCGACATCGACTTCGCCC
>NZ_JACBWZ010000322.1 GCF_013870595.1 Streptomyces sp. WELS2
CTGGGCAAGGGGGACACCTCCGGACGAGGCCGTACGCGGGATCCGGGAGCACAGTAGGCCGATACGATCTCCAGCCCGCGCCGCGGCCCCGGTGGCGCGCATCCGTGTCCCCCGTTCGCGGTAACGTGAGGCTCCTATGAACGCCAAGCCCGACGTGCGGCTCCCCGCAGTGTCCGTGATCATGCCCGTCCTCAACGAGGAGCGGCATCTGCGCGGAGCCGTCGAAGCGATCCTCGCGCAGGAGTACGCCGGCGAGATGGAGGTCGTGATCGCCCTCGGTCCGTCCACGGACCGCACGGACGAGATCGCCGCCGAGCTGGTCCGCGCGGACCCCCGCGTGCACACCGTGCCCAACCCGACCGGCCGCACCCCGGCCGCGCTGAACGCGGCGATCAAGGCGTCCCGGCATCCGGTCGTGGTCCGTGTGGACGGCCACGGCATGCTCTCGCCGAACTACATCGCCACCGCCGTGCGGCTGCTGGAGGAGACCGGCGCGCAGAACGTCGGCGGCATCATGCACGCCGAGGGCGAGAACGCCTGGGAGCACGCGGTGGCCGCCGCGATGACGTCGAGGATCGGCGTCGGCAACGCGGCCTTCCACACCGGCGGCCAGGCCGGCCCCGCCGAGACCGTCTACCTCGGCGTGTTCCGGCGCGAGGCGCTGGAGCAGCAGGGCGGCTACAACGAGGAGTTCATCCGCGCCCAGGACTGGGAGCTGAACTTCCGGATCCGCGAGGCGGGCGGGCTGATCTGGTTCTCGCCCGAGCTGCGGGTGTCGTACCGGCCGCGGCCGTCGGTGCGCGCGCTGGCCACGCAGTACAAGGACTACGGCCGCTGGCGGCACGTCGTCGCCCGCTACCACTCCGGGTCCATCAACCTGCGCTACCTCGCCCCGCCGGTGGCGGTGTGCGCGATCGCGGCGGGCCTCGTCGTCGGTGTCGCGCTGACCCCCTGGGGCCTGGTGGTCCCCGGCGGCTACCTGGCCGCGATCGTCGCGGGCTCGGTCCCGGCCGGCAAGGGGCTGCCGCTGCCGGCCCGGCTGCGCATACCCGTGGCCCTGGCCACCATGCACATGTCCTGGGGCTGGGGCTTCCTGACCAGCCCGAAGTCGCTGGCGCGCAAGGTCATCGCCTCCCGCCGGCCCGCGGTCCACGCCTGAACCCGCGCCGGGGCCCCTCGCGCGGGGCCCCGGAAACCGGTCCGCTACCAGCGGTAGGGGCCGTACACGTCCATGCACTTGGAGGTGTCCGAGCCGTTCACGGCGTCGGAGTTCTCCGGCAGGTCGCCGGCCTTGGGCTCGGACTTCTTCGGGTACGCCGAGCCGGAGCGCCAGTCCGCGCCGACGACGACCGTGACCCCCGAGACGTCGGTCGACTTCTGCACCTGGGCCATCGGGATGCCCAGCGCCTCGGCCACCGCCTGGGCGTCGCCCTCCAGGTCAGCGCTCGGATAACGCACCAGCGTCCTGTCCTCGGCGAGGCTCCCCGAGGCGTCGGCCTGCGCCCGGGCGTAGCCCTTGCCGGCGAGCACCTGGGCGATCGCCGACGCCCGCTGCCGCACCGCGGCCTCGGTGGAGGTCCCGGTGGCGTTGCGCACCAGCACCCCGAGCGCGGCCGGGTCCAGCGAGGGCTTCTTGTCCGGCTTGCCGGCGGCCGTGTCCTTCTTGCCGCCCTTCCCGTCCGCCTTCCCGCCGTTCTTGTCGAACGGCACGTCGTCCCGGAGCATCTGCCACATCTTGTCGGCGTTCTTCTCGTCGGGGATGACGTGGTTCCCGTTCCGCGGGTCCTTCAGGTTGGGCATGGTCACGGAGGTGATGCGGTCCGTCGGCACCGACTTCATCTGCATGGCGAGGTCGTAGAGCTTCTTGACCGAGGTGATCTCCTCGGACACGTGCAGCGACTTGGTGGCCGCGTCCGCCAGGTCCATCAGCCGGCCGGTGTCGGTGAACACGTTCTGCTGCTTGAGCGTGCGGATCATCGAGTTCAGGTACATGTGCTGGGCGCGGGCCCGCATCAGGTCGTCGCCCCAGGCGTGCCGGGTGCGCAGCCACTGCAGGGCCTGCTCGCCCTTCACCTTGTGCGTGCCCTTGGTCAGCTTCAGCCCGGATCCGCCGGACACGGTGGCCGTCGGGTGGTCCGAGACGTTCTGGTTCACGCAGACGTCGACGCCGCCGATCGCGTCGGCCATCCGCACCACGCCCGCGAAGTCGATCGTCATCCAGTGGTCGATATAGACCCCGGTGAGGTTCTCCCAGGTCAGCAGCGTGCAGCCGGCCCCGCCACGGGCCAGGGTGACGTTGATGATGTCGTTCGTCGGCGGGTATTCCCTGCCGGTGTCGGGGTCCGTGCACGCGGGGATGTCCACCCGGGTGTCACGCGGGATGCTGATCATCGCGGCGCTCTTGCGGTCCGCCGAGAGGTGGATGAGCATCTGTACGTCCGCCAGCGGCGGGTCGCCGGCGTGGTCCCGGCTGCCGCCGAGCTTCAGGTTCTCCGCGGAGTTCCGGCTGTCGGAGCCGATCAGCAGGATGTTCAGCGGGGTCTGGCCGGCCGCGTTCGGCGCGGTCCGGTGCGCCTTGGAGTCGTCGCCGTTGGCGCGCCGCCCCTTGTGGAGATTGCCGTTGAGATGCTGGTAGTACAGATATCCGGCGCCCGCGGTGCCCAGTATCACCACCGCCAGCACCGACGCCGACCAGCGCAGCACCCGCCTTCTGCGCCGCCGCCGGCCGGTCTGCGCACCGCCCGTCCGCCATCTGCCCCCGTCCGCCGGTGCCCCCGCGGTCGCAGGCGTGCGCGCCACCGCCTCCTCGACCGCCGGAGCCTTTCCGCGCACCTCGCTCTGCGCCACTCCCTGCCCTCCCCGCCCTCGCGCCAAGCAGCGGGCCCGTCCCGCGTCCGGTTAGACGCACGACGGGCCCCAGGGGTTACCTATGACGCGCACTTCACCTTGTCCGCCGTGGACTTGTCGACCTTCGGCGCCTTCGTCGGAGGGCTCAGGGAGATGCCCGCTCCCTTGAAGTCCGCGCCCAGGGTCAGCGTCATCGCCGGCAGCCCCTGCGCGTTGGTCACGCTCTCGCCCGGTTTCAGCGCGGCCCCGGACAGGCCCATGATCGCGGCCAGCCGGCGGGCCTGGGCCGCCTGGTCGGGCGCGTACTCCAGCGTGGTCTTGGCCAGCTTCGCGGGGGCGTTGCCGCCGTTCTCCGACTTGGTCACGCCCTGGTCGTTCTGCAGCCAGCCGAGCACCGCCTGCGCGCTGCCGGCCTGCGCCCCGCCGTTCAGGACGCGCACCCGCACCTCGGAGGCGGGCGCCTGGGTGCCCTTCAGCCGGGCGGCCTGAGCGTCCTTGGCCGCCTTCTCCTTCTTCTTCACGTCGGTGAAGGAGACGTCGTTCTGGATGGCCTGGAACACCTGCGGGGCCAGCGCCTGATCCAGGATCACCGTCTTGTGCACGGGGCCGTCGGCCGGGTTGTCCTTGACCGGCAGCGTCGTGAAGGCCAGGTTCTTCGGGTTGAGCTTGCCCAGCTCCAGCCCCAGGTCCTTCAGCCTGTTGATGTCGTCCAGCTTGTCGTCCACGGTCAGCGCCTTGGTGCCGGCCTCCGCCAGCTTCACCATCTTGGTCGGGCTGGTCAGCGTGGAGTTGCCCTTCAGCTTGCGCATCAGCGCGCCCAGGAACTGCTGCTGGAGCCCGATCCGGCTCAGGTCGCCGCCGAGGCCCACGGAGTGCCGGGTGCGCACGAACGCCAGCGCCTGCTCACCGGAGATCTTGTGGGTGCCCTTGGACAGCTTCAGGTGCGAGTCCGGGTCGTCGATGTCCTTGGCCAGGCAGACGTCCACACCGTCGACCGCCTCGGTCAGCGTCTTGACCGCGTTGAAGTCGGCCACCATGAAGTCGTCCGGCTTGATCCCGGTCAGCTCGGTCACCGTGCGCATGGTGCAGCTCGGCGTACGGCCGTCCTGCCCGAGGCTGGTGTTGAAACGGACGCCCGTCGAGCCCGGGATGATCTTCTGGGTGCCGTCCTCCTGCCGGGTCGGGCAGTCCGGGATGTCGGTGATCAGGTCGCGCGGGATGCTCAGCGCGGTGGCGTTGGAGCGGTCCTTGGACACGTGCAGCAGGATCGTGGTGTCCGCGTGCCCGACGCTGCCCGCGTCGCCGTAGCCCTCGTTGCCCTTGCCGGTGCGCTTGTCGGTGCCGATCAGCAGGATGTTGATCGCCTCGTCCTTGCGGAAGCCACCGGTGCCGGCGCCGTCGTCGGACACGGACGTGATGTTGTCGTTCAGGTGCTTGATGTAGAGGTAGCCGGCGGCCGTCACGGCGACCAGCACGAACGCCATGGACCCGCCGGTCCACAGCAGCACCTTCTTCGCCCGTGACGCCTTCTTCGCCGGGCGCCGGGACGCGCGCCGGCCCTGCGGCGCCTCCGGCTCCGTTCCCCGGCGCCGGGCCGAGCGCGGCGCCGGCACCTCGGTGCCGCGCGCCCGGGACGACTGCCGGCTCTCGCCGCCCTGCCGCCGGGCACGGCCGCCCGCCGCACCGCCGTCGTCCTCGGCGGACGGTCTGCGCGGTCCGGGAACCGGCGACTGCGCTGCGGAAGGGCTCAGTCGCAATTCGTATTCGCCGGTGTTCGGATTGAGCACCCACTGGTCTGCGGGGTCGATGTTGTCCGCCCGCCCACGGCCTTGCGCGTCCACGGTTGTCCGAATCCTCCGTCGGGGCCACGCGGCGCCTTCCCCCTCCAAGGCGCTCGGGTCTCGGTGAAACAGTGCACGACCCCGACAAAGCCCGTCGGACCTCGCGGCCAGGTGCACCGGATCGCTCACACTATCCGCCCAGTTCAGCGTCGGACGACGCCGATGACAAATTCGGTGTGCCTACAACCGGGCAATCCCCCTCATTTTCAAATCGGAGGTTCACCGTTTTTCGGTAGGACGGCCTACTCGCAGGTGTGTTCCGCGGCGGTGTACCCGGGAAACGTCGGGGCGGGCGAGGGGCCGTCCGGGCCGCCCGCGCCTGTGACGTCCCGGGGAACTTCCTGTGAATTCTCCCGTGCCACCGCCACCGGCCGGTCGGTCCGCAGCCGCCCGAACAGTTTCTCGGCCTCCGGCTCCACGAGCTGGTCACGATTGGCGTCGTAGACGTACGACCGTCTCGGCACGGTCAGGAACCGCACCTGTTCCGTGGGGATGTCGCGCAGCCCGCGGGCCAGTTGGTACAGGCCGCGCAGGCTCGCCAGCTCCGGGTCGGTGGTCAGCGCGGAGGTCGCCGCGTCCAGCAGCGGGTACAGCTTCACCGGGTTGAGCAGGATGTCGTCGCCGCGCACCTTGTCGACCAGCGCGCCGAGGAACCGCTGCTGGCGCCCCATCCGCTCGGTGTCGCTGCCGTTGCCGAGCGATTTGCGGGCGCGCACGTAGCCGAGCGCCTGCTCCCCGTTCAGGGTGACCCGCCCGGCGGGCAGCCGGAGCTTGGCCGCCTTGTCGTCCACCGGCTTCTCCAGGCAGACCTCGACGCCGTCGACGGCGTCCACGATCTCCTTGAACCCGGCGAAGTCCAGCACCATGTGGTGGTCGACACGGATCCCGGTGAGCTTCTCCACGGTCCGGATCGTGCACGCCGAACCGCCCACCTCGAAGGCGTGGTTGAACATCGCGAACACCGGGTCGCTGCGCGTGCCGTCCTCCCGCCGGCAGGAGGGGATGCGCACCATCAGGTCGCGGGGCAGCGACACGGCGGTGGCGCCGGTCCGGTCGGCGGCCAGGTGCAGCAGGATCGTGGTGTCCGACCGCTGGCCGTCGATGCCCTTGCCGTACTCGCGGTTGGCCTCCCCGGCCCGGGTGTCGGACCCGATCAGCAGGATGTTCTGCGCGTCCCGCACCAGCGCGGTGGGCCGCTCCCGTTCGTAGCGCGCCAGTTCGGCGGCGGCGGCCTCGTCGGAGGTGATGTTGGCGCTGAGCCGGGCGTAACCGGCCCAGCCGGTGCCGGCGGCGGCGAGGAGGAGGGCGGCCGCCCCCAGCGCCGAGTTCCGCAGCCGCCGCCGGCGACGCCGTATCAGCCCGTTCCCGGTGGCCGAGGCCCCCGGCCCGCGACCGGTACCGAGGGGCCTGCCTGCGGTGTCGGTCACGATGGGCCATCCCCTCATGGCGTACGAGCGTCACGTGCTGCCCTTACGACGATGGCGGGGGAGCGGCCCGGGCAGCGCCCTTTGCTGCTCCGAACGGGTGAGGCGCGGGGCCCCCGGGGAGCGGGGGCGCCGGGGCGTCGCGCGGGGCCGCTCGGCCGGGCCGTACGACGGCCGCCGGTACGGGCTCAGCGGCGTACCGCGGTCACCCGCTCGCTCTCGACGCGCTTGGCGAGGGACTCCTCGTCCAGCCGGTCCAGGTGCCGGCACAGCACCACGGACCCGCCGACGGCCAGCGGGGAGAACAGTCCCGCGCTCAGCCCCTCCCAGGTGTCGTACGGCAGCCCGGACAGCAGCCGGGAACCGGGCCCGGTCAGCTCCAGCGAGGGCGCCTCGGCCGAGGCCCGCTCGACCACCTCCGCCCCGCTGAACTCCCGTCCGTCGACGGCGAGCGCCGGCCCCCGCGGGTCCACCGGC
>NZ_JACBWZ010000323.1 GCF_013870595.1 Streptomyces sp. WELS2
GCCGGCAGCGGGGCACGGGACAGCAGCACGTGCGACGCGGTGCCGAGCGTCACGACGAAGGCCGTGAACAGCGCCGCGCGCACGGCTCTGAGCTGGGTCCCGGATATGTCCATAGCGATTGGAGAGTGTGTCACGTCCGCGGGTAAGCGACCCCTAAAGGGTGCCTGTGAATCCGCGAAGGTCACAGCCCCGGAATCCGGCCGTTGCGGAACAGGTCCACGAAGATCTGGTGATCGGCACGCGCGCGTGCGCCGTAGGCGTGCGCGAAGTCCACCAGCAGGGGCGCGAAGCCCTCCTCGTCGGCCGCGATCGCCGCGTCGATGGCCCGCTCGGTGGAGAACGGCACCAGGGACTCGCCGGAGGTGTCGTCCGCCGCCGCGTGCATGGTGGCGGTGGCCCGGCCCAGATCGGCGACGACGGCCGCGATCTCCTCCGGGTCGTCGATGTCGCCCCAGTCCAGGTCCACCGCGTACGGCGAGACCTCGGCCACCAGCTGGCCCGCGCCGTCCAGCTCGGTCCAGCCCAGCCACGGGTCGGCGTGCGCCTGGAGGGCGCGCTGGGAGATCACCGTGCGGTGGCCCTCGTGCAGGAAGTACTCCGCGACGGCCGGATCCGTGATGTGCCGGGAGACGGCCGGGGTCTGCGCCTGCTTGATGTAGATCACCACATCGTTCTCCAGGGCGTCGCTGTGGCCCTCCAGGAGGATGTTGTACGACGGCAGGCCCGCCGAGCCGATGCCGATGCCCCGCCGGCCCACGACGTCCTTCACCCGGTAGGAGTCCGGGCGGGCCAGGGAGGAGTCCGGCAGGGTCTCCAGATAGCCGTCGAAGGCCGCCAGGACCTTGTAGCGGGTGGCCGCGTCCAGCTCGATCGAGCCGCCGCCCGGGGCGAAGCGGCGCTCGAAGTCACGGATCTCCGTCATCGACTCCAGCAGGGCGAACCGGGTCATCGAGCGGGCGTCACGCAGCGCGTCCAGCAGCGGGCCCTGCGCGGTCTCCAGCGTGAACGGCGGCACCTCGTCCCGCTTGGCGCCCGTGGCCAGGGCGTGGATCCGCTCCCGGTACGCCTGCGCGTAGACCGTCACCAGCTCGCTGATCTGCGCGTCGCCGAGCGCCTTCGCGTACCCGATCAGCGCCACGGAGGCGGCGAAGCGCTTCAGGTCCCAGGTGAAGGGGCCGACGTAGGCCTCGTCGAAGTCGTTGACGTTGAAGATCAGCCGGCCGTTCGAATCCATGTACGTGCCGAAGTTCTCCGCGTGCAGGTCGCCGTGGATCCACACGCGCGAGGTGCGCTCGTCCAGGTACGGACCGCCGCGCTTGTCGGCGTCCAGGTCGTGGTAGAAGAGGCACGCCGTGCCCCGGTAGAACGCGAAGGCCGAGGCCGCCATCTTCCGGAACTTCACCCGGAACGCGGCCGGGTCGGCGGCCAGGAGCCGGCCGAAGGCGGTGTCGAAGACGGCGAGGATCTCCTCGCCGCGCTGCTCCTCGTCGAGCTGGGGGACCGACATCGCGGGGTGCCTCCTGGTACATGTGTGCGACAGCGTTTCTGCCGTCTCCAACGCACGACGGTACGCGCAGGTGCCCGCCCGTCACCCGACCGCCACCCCTCAAGGAGGCGCTTCGCGCCACTGTGCTTGTCATGACCGTCACCCGACCGCCACCCCTCAAGGAGGCGCTTCGCGCCACTGTGCTTGTCATGACCGTCACCCGACCGCCACCCCTCAAGGAGGCGCTTCGCGCCACAGTCCCTGTCACCCCTGTCACTCCTCCAAGGGGCGCTTCGCGCCACCGGCTGTCGGTGGCGAGGCATAGACTTCGACGCTGACCCCAGAACCGTCCGCCAGACCGTCGCCGAGTGTTTCCCCCGGAGGCTCAACCGTGTCGAAGCCGCCCTTCACGCACCTGCACGTCCACACCCAGTACTCGCTGCTGGACGGTGCCGCGCGGCTGAAGGACATGTTCAACGCCTGCAATGAGATGGGCATGACGCACATCGCCATGTCCGACCACGGCAACCTCCACGGCGCGTACGACTTCTTCCACTCCGCGAAAAAGGCCGGAATCACCCCGATCATCGGGATCGAGGCCTATGTCGCCCCCGAGTCCCGGCGCAACAAGCGCAAGATCCTCTGGGGCCAGCCGCACCAGAAGAGGGACGACGTCTCCGGCTCCGGCGGTTACACCCACAAGACGATGTGGGCGGTGAACAAGACCGGCCTGCACAACCTCTTCCGGCTCTCCTCCGACGCCTACGCCGAGGGCTGGCTGCAGAAGTGGCCCCGGATGGACAAGGAGACCATCGCCAAGTGGTCCGAGGGCATCGTCGCCTCCACCGGCTGCCCCTCCGGCGAGGTGCAGACCCGGCTGCGCCTCGGCCACTTCGACGAGGCCCTGAAGGCCGCCGCCGAGTACCAGGACATCTTCGGCAAGGACAAGTACTTCCTGGAGCTGATGGACCACGGCATCGAGATCGAGCGCCGGGTCCGCGACGGCCTGCTGGAGATCGGCAAGAAGCTCGGCATCCCCCCGCTGGTCACCAACGACTCGCACTACACCTACGCGCACGAGGCCGGGGCCCACGACGCCCTGCTGTGCATCCAGACCGGCAAGAACCTCTCCGACCCCGACCGCTTCAAGTTCGACGGCACCGGCTACTACCTGAAGTCCACGGAGGAGATGTACGCCATCGACTCCTCGGACGCCTGGCAGGAGGGCTGCGCCAACACGCTGCTCGTCGCCGAGATGGTGGACACCGCCGGCATGTTCGAGAAGCGCGACCTCATGCCCAGGTTCGACATCCCCGAGGGCTACACCGAGGTCACCTGGTTCAAGGAGGAGGTCCGCCGCGGCATGGAGCGCCGCTACCCGGACGGCATCCCCGAGGACCGCCAGAAGCAGGCCGAGTACGAGATGGACACGATCATCTCGATGGGCTTCCCGGGCTACTTCCTCGTCGTCGCCGACTTCATCATGTGGGCCAAGAAGCAGGGCATCGCGGTCGGCCCCGGCCGAGGCTCCGCGGCCGGCTCGATCGTCGCCTACGCCCTCGGCATCACCGACCTCGACCCCATCCCGCACGGCCTGATCTTCGAGCGGTTCCTCAACCCCGAGCGCATCTCGATGCCCGATGTCGACATCGACTTCGACGAGCGCCGGCGCGTCGAGGTGATCCGGTACGTGACCGAGAAGTACGGCGCCGACAAGGTCGCCATGATCGGCACCTACGGCACCATCAAGGCCAAGAACGCGATCAAGGACTCCGCGCGCGTGCTGGGCTACCCGTACGCGATGGGCGACCGCATCACCAAGGCCATGCCCGCCGACGTCCTCGGCAAGGGCATCCCGCTGTCCGGCATCACCGACCCCGGCCACCCGCGCTACAGCGAGGCCGGCGAGGTCCGGGCGATGTACGAGAACGAGCCGGACGTGAAGAAGGTCATCGACACCGCGCGCGGTGTGGAGGGCCTGGTGCGGCAGATGGGCGTGCACGCCGCCGGCGTGATCATGTCCAGCGAGACGATCACCGAGCACGTCCCGGTGTGGGTGAGGCACACCGACGGCGTGACCATCACCCAGTGGGACTACCCGAGCTGTGAGTCACTCGGCCTGCTGAAGATGGACTTCCTGGGCCTGCGCAACCTCACGATCATGGACGACGCGGTGAAGATGGTGAAGGCCAACAAGGGCCTCGACATCGACCTGCTGTCCCTGCCGCTGGACGACCCCACGACCTTCGAACTGCTCCAGCGCGGCGACACCCTCGGCGTCTTCCAGTTCGACGGCGGCCCCATGCGGTCCCTGCTGCGGCTGATGAAGCCCGACAACTTCGAGGACATCTCCGCCGTCTCGGCCCTGTACCGGCCGGGCCCGATGGGCATGAACTCGCACACGAACTACGCGCTGCGCAAGAACGGGCAGCAGGAGATCACGCCGATCCACCCCGAGCTGGAGGAGCCGCTCAAGGAGGTCCTGGACGTCACCTACGGCCTGATCGTCTACCAGGAGCAGGTGCAGAAGGCCGCCCAGATCATCGCCGGCTACTCGCTCGGCGAGGCCGACATCCTCCGCCGCGTGATGGGCAAGAAGAAGCCGGAGGAACTGGAGAAGAACTTCGTCATCTTCCAGGCCGGCGCCCGCAAGAACGGCTACAGCGACGAGGCCATCCAGGCGCTGTGGGACGTGCTGGTCCCGTTCGCCGGCTACGCGTTCAACAAGGCCCACTCGGCCGCGTACGGCCTGGTGTCGTACTGGACGGCGTACCTGAAGGCGAACCACCCCGCCGAGTACATGGCCGCCCTGCTCACCTCCGTCAAGGACGACAAGGACAAGTCGGCGGTCTATCTGAACGAGTGCCGCCGCATGGGCATCCGGGTGCTCCCGCCGAACGTCAACGAGTCGGAGGCGAACTTCGCGGCCCAGGGCGACGACGTGATCCTCTTCGGCCTGTCCGCCGTCCGCAACGTCGGCACCAACGTCGTCGAGTCGATCATCAAGTGCCGCAAGGCGAAGGGGAAGTACACCTCCTTCCCCGACTACCTCGACAAGGTCGAGGCGGTGGTCTGCAACAAGCGCACCACCGAATCGCTGATCAAGGCCGGCGCCTTCGACTCCATGGGCCACACGCGCAAGGGACTCATGGCCCAGTACGAGCCGATGATCGACAACGTGGTCGCGGTCAAGCGCAAGGAGGCCGAGGGCCAGTTCGACCTCTTCGGCGGGATGGGCGAGGAGACCAGCAGCGAGCCCGGCTTCGGACTCGACGTGGAGTTCTCCACCGACGAGTGGGACAAGACCTATCTGCTCGCCCAGGAGCGGGAGATGCTCGGTCTGTACGTCTCCGACCACCCCCTCTTCGGCCTGGAGCACGTCCTCGCCGACAAGGCCGACGCGGGCATCTCCCAGCTCACCGGCGGCGAGCACGCCGACGGCGCGGTGGTCACCATCGGCGGCATCATCTCGGGCCTCCAGCGCAAGATGACCAAGCAGGGCAACGCCTGGGCCATCGCCACTGTGGAGGACCTCGCGGGCTCCATCGAGTGCATGTTCTTCCCGGCCACCTACCAACTGGTGTCGACCCAACTCGTCGAGGACGCCGTGGTGTTCGTCAAGGGCCGGCTCGACAAGCGGGAGGACGTGCCGCGGCTGGTCGCGATGGAGCTCCAGGTCCCGGACCTGTCCAACGCGGGCACCAACGCGCCCGTGATCCTCACCATCCCGGCCACCCGGGTCACCCCGCCGATGGTCAGCCGCCTCGGCGAGATCCTCAGCCACCACAAGGGCGACAGCGAGGTGCGCATCAAGCTCCAGGGGCCGCGCAAGACCACCGTGCTGCGCCTGGACCGGCACCGGGTCAAGCCCGACCCGGCCCTGTTCGGCGACCTGAAGGTGCTGCTCGGCCCGTCCTGCCTGGCCGGCTGAGGCCGGCGCCGTAGGAGAGCCGGCGGAGCGGCAGAAAAAGGGGCGCACCCGGCACGGGTGCGCCCCTCATATGTGCCCGGGCTTCAACTGCCCTTTAGTTGTGGCCGAAGCTCTTCTGCTTCTTGCGCGCGCCCTCCGCCGGGCCGCCCTGGATCTGGGACACCGGCGACTCGTGCTCCTCCGCCGGGGGCCGCTGCGCGTGCTCGCTCTGCTGCGCGCGGTTCTTCGGGCCGGCCTGCTTGCGGTTCTTGTTCTTGGCCATGGTGATGCCTCCTGTGGGGGATCTAGGGGCCAGGGCCGGGACCAGATTCACATACGCTGACATCAGGCGCATGTCGGATAATTACCGTCTGTGACAGGGCAGCTGAGCGGACGAGAACCGGAAACGCCACGCCGAAGATCGAGTTCGGGCCGTTAAGCTCCGCGGGGTCGGGCAGACTCGAAGCAAGTCCGAAGCAAAACCTCCCGGGAAGAGGGTGAGTCGCGTGGACCGCTGCATCGTCCTGGTGGACGCCGGGTACCTGCTGGGCGCCGCCGCCAGCCTCCTCGCGGGTGAGCCCTCGCGGTCCCGGATCACCGTCGACCACGCCGCGCTGATCCAGGCCCTGCGCGAACGCGCGGAGTCCGACACCGAGCGCCCGCTGCTGCGCATCTACTGGTTCGACGGCGCCCCCGACCGGGTTCCCCAGCCCGAGCACCGCCGGCTGCGCGTGATGCCCCGGGTCACCGTCCGGCTGGGCGCCCTGACCCGCAGCGACGGACGCTGGGCCCAGAAGGGCGTGGACGCCGCCATGCACGCCGAACTGACCGAACTGGCCCGCAACCGCGCCTGTTCGGACGTCGTCCTGGTCACCGGCGACGGCGATCTGCTGCCCGGCATGATGGCGGCCAAGGAGCACGGCGTTGCCGTCCACCTGTGGGCCGTGCAGGCCGCCGACGGCGACTACAACCAGTCCGAGGACCTGGTCGCCGAGGCCGACGAGCGGCGGGTGCTGGACCGCGCCTGGATCACCCAGGCCGTCCGCGCCAAGGAGCTGACCGGCGTCTGCCCGCCGCCGCCCGCGCCCCGCCCCGAGATCGCCGCGATCCTCTCCGCGCCTCCGACATGCCCTCGGTGAAGGAGTCGCCGACGGCGACCAGGCTGGTGTGCGGGG
>NZ_JACBWZ010000324.1 GCF_013870595.1 Streptomyces sp. WELS2
GCCCGGACAGCCAGCCGACGAGCAGGTCGGCCGGTGCCGGGGCGCGGTCCGCCAGTGGCAGCGCGGACGGGTCGTAGGCGGTGCCCGGGACGCGTTCCAGGGTGGTCTCGGACAGCGGCTTGTCGTCGGCGGACCAGTGGCGTACGGCGCGGAAGCCCAGGCGGGCGTACACACCGGGCAGGCACCGCTCGACCACGGCGTTCAGCCACAGCCGGGGCACGCCCTCGGCCAGGGCCGCCGCCTCGACGGCCTCGACCAGCCGCCGGGCCAGGCCCCGCCCGTGGTAACCGGGGTCCACACACACCCGGTGCACCTCCCAGCCGCCCGCCGTGTCGACGGACACGCGCAACGCCGCGGCCAGCCCTCCGTCGGCCGTCTCGGCCACCCAGACGCCTGTGCCCCGGGCGAGCTGGCGCCGCACGGCGTCCTCGCTCTCCCGGGCCCCGTCGGGTACCGGGAGGCCGGGGAACGGGTCGGACCCGGTGTAGGCGCGACGGGTCAGTCCGGCGATCCGGCCGGCGCGGCGGGCCGCCTCGGCCGGGGGCAGGCGGCGGATACGCGGCTCACTCATAGCCGAGCAGCAGGTCGTGGTAGCAGCGGGTGCCGAACTCCAGGGCGTCGACCGCGATGCGTTCGTCGGCCACGTGCAGCATGTCACGGTAGGAGACCGGGCTGCGGTGGCGCAGCGGCAGCCAGCCGTACGTCTCGATGCCGAGCCGGGGGAAGAGCCGGGCGTCGGTGGAGGCCGTGGTGACCATCGGGACCGGGACGCCCTGCGGGTCGTGCTGCCGCAGCACCTCGGTGAGGCGGTGGTAGAACCCGCCCAGCCGGGGCTGGGGCATCTGCTCGCCCTCGACGAGGACTTCGAGGTCCATCTCCACCCCGGCCCTGGCGCGCAGCTCCGCGAGGAAGCCGGGGGTGTCGAACGGTCCGGGCAGCAGCCGTCCGTCCAGTTCCACCGAGATCTCGCTGGGCAGCACGTTGGTCTTGGTGCCGCCGTGGATCACGGTGGCGTTGACGGTGTGCCGTACGACGGAGCGCAGGTAGCGGACGTCGCGGTCGTCGAAGCCGACCAGGCGGGAGGCGTCGGAGGGGTCGGCGCGGAACGCGGCGATGCGCGCGGCCTCCACCGCCGGGAGCGACGTCTCCAGTTCCTTGAGCATGAGCTCCACGGCCGGCGTCAGCACTACGTCGAGACCGCCGTCCGCGATGGCGTCGAGGAGCCGGGTCAGCTTGTGGGCCGCGCCGGTGTGGTCGGTCACCCTGGAGGCGTGCCCGGCGGTGCCGTGCAGGACCGCGCGGACCCAGCAGGCCCGCTTCTCGGCGACCACGACGGGGTGGAACCGGGTGTGGCCGCCCAGCGAGAGGGTGGCGCCGCCGTCCTCACCGATCGCGTAACGGACCCCGTCGAACAGCTCGGGGTACTCGTTCACGAGGAACTTCGCCCCGAAGGCGCTGCCCGCCTCCTCGTCGCACACCACGGCCAGCAGCACGTCGCCCGCCGGGGCGCGCCCGCCGGCCCGCAGGGTGAGCAGGGCGTCGAGCATCATGGCCAACTGGCCCTTCATGTCGACCGCGCCGCGGCCCCACACCTCGCCGTCGACCAGTTCCCCGGCGAACGGGTCACGGCTCCACGGCTGCCCCTCGGTGGGGACGACGTCGACGTGCGCGTGCAGCAGCAGCGGGGGCGCCTCGCCGCGGCCGGGCACCCGGGCGACGAGGTTGGGCCGGTTCGGGTCCCGGCCGAGCAGCCGGGTCTCCACGCCCGCCGCGGCGAGCAGTTCGGCCACGTAGCGCACACAGGCGGCCTCGTCGCCGGGCGGATTGGTGGTGTCGAAGCGGATCAGCCGCCGGGTCAGCTCGACGACACCGGGCGTC
The DNA here is from genome assembly GCF_013870595.1 of Streptomyces sp. WELS2. Lineage (GTDB taxonomy): Bacteria > Actinomycetota > Actinomycetes > Streptomycetales > Streptomycetaceae > Streptomyces. Next base: position 1,879 of record NZ_JACBWZ010000324.1, read on the forward strand.
ACCGCCGCGGCGGCCTCGGGGGTGCTCATGCGGTCGTCTCCGTCCCGGTTGCCAGCTCCGCCAGGTCGTGGGCCAGCTCCTCCAGGAGGGGGGCGGGCGCCTTCAGGAAGTCGTAGTGCGTTCCTTCGAGCAGCACTTCGCGGACATCGCTCCCGAAGGGGTACTCGGACCAGCCGCCCATCAGGGCCGGCGGTATCACCTCGTCGCCGCGCCAGCCGATGGTGGTGAGCGCGGTGGGCAGCGCGAAGGGCTCGGCGACGCGGTAGCGGCGGTTGGCCTCGATGTCCGCGGCCAGCACGCCGACGCCCAGCTCGATCAGGTCGGGGTGCGGTTCGCCGCCCGTCGCGCGGATCAGCGCGGCCAGTTCGCCGGCCAGTTCGTCCTCACCCAGGTCGAGCAGCCTCCCGTACGGGCCGTCGTGCGGGGCCACCTGTGAGGACACGAACAGCCGGCCGGGCACGGGCAGGCCGCGGCGGGCCAGTTCGCGCACGGCCTCGACGGCGGGCAGTACGCCGCTGCAGTGGCCGAAGAAGGCGAACGGGCGGTCCAGGTACGGGACGAGCGCCTCGACGAGCGGACCGGCCAGCTCCTCGTAGGTACCGAAGTGCGGCTCGCGCAGCCGGGTCTCGCGTCCCGGCAACTGGACGAGACACACCTCGGCGCCGCCGATCCGCTCGGGCCACAGCGTGTACATCGACGCGCCGACACCGGCGTACGGGAAGAGGAAGATCCGCGCGCCGGCGTCGGACTTGGGGCGGCGCAGCAGCCACTTCGCGGGGCGGGCGGGGCGGGACTTGGGCGCGGGGCCCTCGGCGGGCCGGGCAGACGTCATCGTTGTACCTCGGGGACGGGGGTGGTCGCGGCGGGAGTGCCGCCGGACTCCTCGACGTATTCCGCCAGTTCGGCCACGGTCGGGTTCAGGTAGAGATCGCGCAGCCGCACCGGGGTGCCGTAGCGTTCCTCGATCCGCCGGATCAGCACGGTGGCCTGGAGGGAGTGGCCGCCGAGCTCGAAGAAGTCGTCGTCGGCGCCGATCTCGTCCAGACCCATCAGTTCGGCCCACAGGGCGGCCAGTTCGTGTTCCAGGCGGGTGGCCGGGGGCCGGTAGTCGGCGTCCACGTCGGGGCGTTCGCGGATCTCGCGGGCCTCCAGGGCCGCCCGGTCGACCTTGCCGTTCGCGGTCAGCGGCAGCGCCTCGAGCCGGGCGATGGCGGAGGGTACCAGGTGGGGCGGCAGGGTGCGGGCGAGGGCCTCGCGCAGCGCGCCGGGGCGGACGTCCTCGTCACCGGCGAAGAAGGCGACCAGGCGCTTGCCCGTCTCGGGGTGGGTGTGCACCACCACACCGGCGTCCCGGACGCCGGGCTGGTCGAGCAGGGCGTTCTCCACCTCGCCGGGTTCGATGCGGAAGCCGCGCACCTTGACCTGCCGGTCGGCCCGGCCGAGGAAGTCGAGGGCGCCGTCTGGGCGGCGGCGCACCAGGTCCCCGGTGCGGTACAGCCGGGCCCCGGGGCGGCCGGAGAACGGGTCGGGCACGAAGCGGTCGGCGGTGAGCGCGGCGCGTCCCGCGTAGCCGCGGGCGACACCGGCGCCGCCCGCGTACAGCTCGCCGGTCTCGCCTTCGGGCACCGGGCGCAGCGCCTCGTCGAGGATGTGGACCTCGGTGCCGTTGATGGGCCGGCCGATCGGGACGGGTCCGTCACCGACGGGGCCGGTCATGGGGTGGCAGCAGGTGAACGTGGTGTTCTCGGTCGGCCCGTAGCCGTTGACCACGGTGATGCCGGGCAGCGTGGCCAGGACCCGGTCGACGTGCCGGGGCGAGAGCACGTCACCACCCGCGAGCAGCACCCGCAGGCCGGCCAGCCGGTCGAGGGGGCCCTCCGCCATCTGGTGGAAGAGCCCGGCGGTCAGCCACAGTACGCTGACGCCCTCTCCGGCCACGGTGCCGGCCAGCGCCTCCAGGGAGAGTTCGCCGGGCGGCAGCACCGCGAGCCGGGCGCCGTTCAGCAGCGGGCCCCAGATCTCCAGCGTCGACGCGTCGAACGCCAGGGGCGCCGCCATCAGGAAGACGTCGCCGGGCACGATGGTGAGGTAGTCGCTGTCCAGCACGAGCCGCAGCACGGCCCGGTGCGGCACGACGGCGCCCTTCGGGGTCCCCGTGGATCCGGAGGTGTACGCGATGTAGGCGGCGTGCTCGGGGCCCACGAGCAGCCCGAGGTCCTCGGCCGGCTGCCCGGCGAGTGTCTCGTCGAGGCTGCCGAGGTCCTGTACGTCGGCGAGTCCGGCGACGCCTTCGAGAGTGGGACCGTGGGCGATCAGCAACTCCAGTCCCGCCTCCGCCACGAGGAGTTCGTGGCGGGCCCGGGGCTGGCGCGGATCGAGGGCGACGTAGTGGCCGCCGGCCTTGAGTACGGCGAGCAGTGCCACGGCGATGTCGATGGAGCGCTCCAGGCACACGCCCACCGGCGTCTCGATGCCGGCCCCGCGGTCGCGCAGATGCCGGGCGAGCCGGTTGGCCCGCTCGTTGAGCTGTCGGTAGGTGAGCCGTTCGTCGCCGAGGCTGATCGCCACCATGTCCGGTGTGCGGGCCGCCTGGCGTTCGAAAGCCGCGTGCACCGACTGGACGGTTGGTCCCATTCCCCGTTCCCTGTCTTCGTGTGATACCACTCGGCCGTTCTTCTCAGTCCCGCAGGCTCAGCGGCCTGAGATCGGTCCACACCCGGGCTATCTCGTCGAGGCATTCCGCCCGGTTCCCGGTGAATCCGATTTCCCGCCAGCCGAGCGGCGGTTCACTCCCCGAAGGCCAAACCGAATACTGTTCCTCGTCATTGACGACAACGACCCAGGAATCCCGCTCGGTATTTGTCGTTGTTCCGGACACTCCGCCGCCCCTGTTCCAGCGCATCGAATTGCAGATTACCCGGCAGACGTTATGGGATTTCCGTGGCCAGCACATCCACCCTCTCGTGGATTCTTCGCCGAACGGAGTGTGGACGGCGGGCCCGGGTGTGGACGCCACGCTTACCCGCGTCCACACCCGACGGCCACGCCGGGCCTGCCGGCCGCTCAGGCCGAGTGCTTCACCAGCCCGCAGCGGTAGGCGTACGACACCAGTTGGGCCCGGTCGCGCACACTGAGCTTGTTGCGCAGCCGGTGCAGGTGGGTACGAATGGTGCTGACCCTGATGGACAGTTCCTCGGCCACCTCCTCGATGGCCATGCCCCGGCCGACCAGGGTGAGGACCTCGCGTTCCCGGGCCGTCAGCATGCTGATGGCCGGGCTCTCGTCCGTCCCCGGATGCAGGTCGCGGCTGCGGAACCAGTCGACGAGACGGCCGGCCACCTGCGAGGAGAGCGCCGTGCCGCCGGCGGCGACGGTGCGCACGGCGTACTCCACCTCCTCGCGCTTGGAGTCGCCGATCAGCACGCCGTCCACGCCCGCGCGCAGCACTTCGCTGATGGTGGCGTCGTCCCAGTGCATGGAGAAGGCGATACAGCGCGCGCTCGCACCGGAGGCGTCCTTCTCCGCGACGACTCGGCCGATCAGCTCCACGCCCGACATGCCCTGGTACTTCAGCCCGCAGATGACGACGTCGGGCCGGTGCTGGCGGATGAGCATGAGAGCGCTCATCGCACTGTCGGACACTCCCACGACCTCGATGCCCTGGGATGCCTCCAGGAACGTCTGGAGACCATTCCTGATAATGGACACTTCATCACAAATGAGCACTCTGATCGGGTTCATCGAGTACTCATCCGAGGTGAAGGCGACTGGTCCTGCGGCGATAACCTACATACGGCAGTCATTTCTACCCCCGGTTTCATGTCGCTTGTAGCGCCACTTCCCGGATCGATTCGATCACGTAGGGCGTGACAGAGTCAAAGGTTTGTTCGACGGGCTGTCGTGCAATCACCCTTGTCGGACATGCCCGGGACCGTCCGCCATGCCCGCCGCGAGCGTGGTGCCGTCGGCCGGGTCGATCAGCAGGAGCGACCCGGTGCTTCGGGACTCGGCGTAGGCGTCGACGGCGAGGGGTTCGGCGGTGCGCACCACCACCCGGCCGATGTCGTTGGCGACGAGCTGTCCGGGATGCGAGGGAATGTCCTTGACGATCGCCTTGACCGTACGGGTGCCGTGCTTGAGCAGCACCCGGTGGCCGGAGGTCAGCGGCTGGTCGGCGACGTGACAGACGGTCGCCTCGATGTCCCGGGTGGTCGCGGGCGCTTGCCCGACCGGCACGATCAGGTCGCCGCGCGAGACGTCGATGTCGTCCTGGAGCAGGAGCGTCACCGACTGCGGTGCGAAGGCCAGGTCCACCGGCTCGCCCAGCAGGTCGATGCCGGTGACGCGGGTGGTCCGCCCGGACGGCAGGACGGTGACCTCCTCGCCGACCCGGAAGGTGCCGGCCGCGATCTGGCCCGCGTAGCCGCGGTAGTCGGGGTGCTCGGCGGTCCGCGGCCGGATCACGTACTGCACGGGCAGCCGCGCCGGACGGTGCGCCAGGTCGTGGCTGACCGGCACGGTCTCCAGGTGCTCCAGCAGGGCCGGGCCTCCGTACCAGGCCATGCGCGTGGAGCGGTCGACGACGTTGTCGCCGGCGAGCGCGGAGACGGGGATGGGGGTGAAGCCGGGCAGCTCCAGCTCGTCGGCATGCGCGGCGAACTCGCGCACGATGCCGTCGAAGA
>NZ_JACBWZ010000325.1 GCF_013870595.1 Streptomyces sp. WELS2
GTCCGGCTCGTCGTCGCCGTCGTCCCCGGAGTACTGCTCCAGCGTCTCGTCCAGCTTGTCCTCGTCCAGGCCCGGCGCGTCGAAGGGTGCACGGCGCCTGCGATGCGGCAACGCCAGCAACGCCGCCTGCCGCACGTCCTCGGCGAGGACGTCGGTCCGCCCGGCCCACGCGGCCAGCGCGGTCGCGGTCCGCGCCATCACGATGTCGGCACGCATGCCGTCCACCTCGTAGGCGCTGCACACCGCCGCGATCTGCCGCAGCGCCCCGTCACCCAGCCGCACCTGCGGCAGCAACTCCCGCGCGGCGACGATCCGCTGCCGTACGGCGGCCTCCTCCCGCGCCCACTTCGCGGCGAACCCGGCGGGATCGTCGTCGTAGGCGAGGCGCCGCCGCACGACCTCCACCCGCTGGTCCGGCTCACGGGAGGCGGCGACCTCCACGGTGAGCCCGAACCGGTCGAGCAACTGCGGCCTCAGCTCGCCCTCTTCCGGGTTCATCGTCCCGACGAGCAGGAACTTAGCGGCGTGCCGCACGGAGACGCCTTCGCGCTCGACGTACGAGGCACCCATCGCGGCCGCGTCCAGCAGGACGTCGACGAGGTGGTCATGCAGCAGATTGACCTCGTCGACGTAGAGGATGCCGCGGTGGGCCTGCGCCAGAAGGCCGGGCTCGAAGCTCTTCACGCCTTCGGCGAGAGCGCGTTCGATGTCGAGCGAGCCCACCAGCCGGTCCTCGGAGGCGCCTACGGGCAGCTCGACCATCCGAGCGGGCCGCTGCGTGCCACTACCCGGCTCATGCGGACCGTCCGGACAAGCAGGGTCAGGGGCGGTGGGGCTGCAGGAGAACCGGCACCCGGGAACGACGTCGACCTCCGGGAGCAGCGCGGAAAGAGCGCGAACGGTCGTGCTCTTGGCGGTCCCTTTCTCCCCGCGCACCAGGACACCGCCCACTGCGGGGCTGACGGCGTTGAGGAGCAAGGCCAGCCGCAGGTCGTCCTGGCCGACAACGGCCGTGAAGGGATAGGGCGTGCTCACGCGTTGATCACTCCTCCGGGTGAATCATGCCGAAACGGCTCGGGCTCCGAATCCGCACCTGGGACAGTCGCCGTGTGCTCCCCGCTGACGCGAGGGTGGTCCTTGCGAACAGGGCGAACCGTGGCCGCAGTTGCTGTGCTCCCCGCCGCTGCGGGGCTCCCCGGGGACATCAAGCGTCCCCCTCCAGATCTCCCTCAAGCTCGAGGTAGGTCGCCCGGAGCCGGTCCAGGGTCTCCTGGTCCGGCTCCGCCCACAGACCACGGTCCGCCGCCTCCAGCAAGCGCTCCGTGATGCCGCGCAGCGCCCACGGGTTCGAGCGCTTCATGAAGTCCCGGTTCTCCGGGGCGAAGACGTACTCGCCGGCCAGCTTCTCGTACATCCAGTCGTCCACCACGCCCGCCGTGGCGTCGTAGCCGAACAGGTAGTCCACGGTCGCCGCCATCTCGAAGGCACCCTTGTAGCCGTGCCTTCTCATGGCGCTCATCCAGCGTGGGTTGACCACCCGCGCCCGGAACACCCGGTGCGTCTCCTCGCCCAGCGTCCGGGTCTTCACCTGGTCCGGTACGGCCGAATCGCCCACGTACGCCTCGGGGTTGGCGCCCGTCAGGTGCCGCACCATGGCGACCATGCCGCCGTGGTACTGGAAGTAGTCGTCCGCGTCGTGGATGTCGTGTTCACGCGTGTCGACGTTCTTCGCCGCCACCGCGATCCGCCGGAACGCCGTCTCCATGTCGCCGCGCGCCGCCCGCCCGTCGAGCCCGCGGCCGTAGGCGTAGCCGCCCCAGACCGCGTACACCTCGGCGAGGTCGGCGTCGGAGCGCCAGTTGCGGGCGTCGATCAGCGGCAGCAGGCCCGCGCCGTACGCGCCCGGCTTGGAGCCGAAGACGCGGGCGGTGGCGCGGCGCCGGTCGCCGTGCTCGGCGGTGTCCTCGTCCACGTGCGCGCGGACGTAGTTGGACTCGGCCGGCTCGTCCAGCTCGGCCACCGCCCGGACCGCGTCGTCGATCAGCCCGACCACATGCGGGAACGCGTCCCGGAAGAACCCGGAGATGCGGACCGTGACGTCGATGCGGGGCCGCCCCAGTTCGGCCGGGGGGATGATCTCGAAGCCGGTCACCCGGCGGGAGGCCTCGTCCCACACCGGGCGGCAGCCGAGCAGGGCCAGGATCTCGGCGATGTCGTCGCCCTGGGTGCGCATCGCGGAGGTGCCCCACACGGTGAGGCCCACGGACTTCGGGTACTCCCCGGTGTCGCTCAGGTACCGCTGCACCAGCGAGTCCGCCAGCGACTGCCCGACCTCCCAGCTCAGCCGGGACGGGATGGCCTTGGGGTCGACCGAGTAGAAGTTGCGGCCCGTCGGCAGGACGTTGACCAGGCCGCGGGTCGGCGATCCGGACGGGCCGGCCGGGACGTAACCGCCGTCCAGGGCCCGCAGGATGTGCCCGATCTCGTCGGTGGTGCGCGCCAGCCGCGGTACGACCTCGTCGCACGCGAACTCCAGCACCGCGACCGCCTCGGGCAGTTCGGCGCCGAGCACACCCCGCAGGACGGCCGGGACCACCGTGCGGTCCCACGCCCGGGCCTCCATGCCCTCGGCGATCCGCCGGCAGAGCTGCTCCAGCAGGTCGACGGCGTCGGCGGCGGACCGGGCCGGGCCCTCCACCAGGTCCGTCAGTTCCACCGGGACCTTCACCGGGGCGCCCGGCTCGGCCAGCAACTCCTTCTCCACCAGCCCGAAGTGGGCCGCCAGCGTGGCCCGCAGGCCGGGCAGGGCGTTGGCCTGGCCGCCCCACACCTGCGAGGCGCGCAGCACCGCGAGGACGAGGTTGACGCGCGCCTCGCCGGCCGGGCCGCCGCCGAGGACGTGCAGGCCGTCGCGGATCTGGACGTCCTTGATCTCGCACAGGTAGCCGTCGATGTGCATGACGAACTCGTCGAACTCGTCGTCGTCCGGCTGCTCGTCCACGTGCAGGTCGTGGTGCAGTTCCGCCGCCTTGACGAGCGTCCAGATCTGTGCGCGCACGGCCGGGGCCTTCGCCGGGTCCAGGTCGCTGACCAGCGCGTACTCGTCGAGGAGCTGTTCCAGCTTGGCCAGGTCGCCGTAGGTGTCCGCGCGGGCCATCGGCGGCACCAGGTGGTCGACCACGGTGGCGTGCCCGCGCCGCTTGGCCTGGGTGCCCTCGCCGGGGTCGTTGACGATGAAGGGGTAGATCAGCGGCAGTTCGCCGAGGACCGCGTCCGGGGCGCAGCCACGGGAGAGCCCGAGGCCCTTGCCCGGCAGCCACTCCATGGTGCCGTGCTTGCCCATGTGCACGATCGCGTCGGCGCCGAAGCTGTTCTCCAGCCAGCGGTAGGCCGCCATGTAGTGGTGGGAGGGCGGCATGTCGGGGTCGTGGTAGATGGCGATCGGGTTCTCGCCGAAGCCGCGCGGCGGCTGGATCATGACGACGACGTTGCCGTACTGGAGACAGGCCAGGACGATGTCGTCGCCGTCCACGTAGAGACTGCCCGGCGGTTCGCCCCACGCCTCGGTCATGGCGTCCCGCAGCTCGGGGTCCAGCTTCTCGAACCAGGCCCGGTAGTCGGCGAGCGGCACCCGTGCGGGCGCGGCGGCCAGCTGCTCCTCGGTCAGCCACTCCACGTCGTGGCCGCCGGCCTCGATGAGCCGGTGGATCAACTCGTCGCCGCCGTCCGGGTGTTCGGTCAGCGAGTACCCGGCGTCGCGGAGCGCGTCGAGCACCCGGACGGCCGACGCGGGGGTGTCCAGGCCGACGGCGTTGCCGACCCGGGAGTGCTTGGTCGGGTAGGCGGTGAAGACGAGGGCGATCTTCTTGTCGGCGTTCGGCTTGTGCTTCAGCCGGGCGTGCCGCACGGCGATCCCGGCGACCCGGGCGGCCCGCTCGGGGTCGGCGACGTACACGGGGACGTCGTCGGGGCCCTGTTCCTTGAAGGAGAAGGGGACGGTGATCAGCCGGCCGTCGAACTCGGGGATGGCGACCTGCATCGCCGCGTCCATGGGGGACAGGGCGGCGTCGGACTCCTCCCACGCGGCGCGCGAGGAGGTGAGGCACAGGCCTTGCAGTACGGGGACGTCCAGGTCGGCGAGCGCGCCGATGTCCCAGGCTTCCTCGTCGCCGCCGGCGGAGGCCTGGGAGGCGTGGGTGCCGCCGGCGGCGAGGACGGTGGCGACGAGCGTGTCGGCCCGCCCCAGCAGCTCGTACAGCGCGGGGTCCGCGCCGCGCAGCGAACCGCAGTACACGGGAAGGGCGTTGGCGCCGGCCGCCTCGATCGCCTGGCACAGGGTGTCCACGAAGGCGGTGTTGCCGCTCAGTTCGTGCGCCCGGTAGAACAGCACGCCCACGGTCGGGCGGCCGCCCTGGACGTCGTAGGCGCCGTGCACGCCGAACTCGGGCATGCGGCGCGGTTCCTCGAAGCCCTCGCCGGTCAGCAGCACGGTGTCCGACAGGAACCGGGACAGTTCCAGCAGGTTGGCGGGGCCGCCCTCGACCAGGTACTTGAGTGCCTCGGCGACCACGCCGGCGGGCACCGAGGACTCGGCCATCAGCTCGGCGTCCGGTACGGCCTCGCCGCCCAGCAGCACGGTCGGGATGCCGGAGGCCTTCAGCGCGGCCAGCCCGTCCTCCCAGGCCCGCTTGCCGCCGAGCAGCCGTACGACGGCGAGGTCCGCGCCGTCGATCAGGGCCGGCAGTTCCCCGGCGACGTCGACCCGGGTGGGGTTGCCGATGCGGTAGCCGGCTCCCGAGGCCCGGGCCGCCAGCAGATCCGTGTCGGCGGTCGACAACAACAACACTGTGCTCATGCGGGCGCTCCCGGTGGAATGAAAGGCAGTCCTTGCGGCGCGCCGGACTCGATGAGCCGCCACAGCGCGTCCGTGTCCGCGTGCTGTTCGATGAGGTCGCCGAGCCGGTCGAGCTGCTCCTCGCGCAGCGCGGCGAAGGAGGTGTCCGGCGCGGGCACGAAGCGGCGGCCCGCGGCGGCGGCCACCTCGCGCAGGAAGGCCCGCCGGAAGCCGTCCGACTCCAGGGAGCCGTGCCAGTGGGTGCCCCAGGTCTGGCCGACGCGGCAGCCGTCCAGGAAGGGTTCGCCGCCTGCGACCGTGGCCACGCCGTGGTGGATCTCGTAGCCGTCGACGGGCTCGCCGAGGGCGTGTCCGCTGGGGCGGGTGAGGGTCTTCTCGCGGGCGAAGCGGACGCGCACGGGCAGGACGCCGAGCCCGTCGACGTGCCCCTCGCGGCTTTCGACGTCGTCCTCGATGTGCTCGCCGAGGATCTGGAAGCCGCCGCAGATGCCGAGGACGGGGCGGTGCTCGGCGGCCCGGCGCACGAGGGCGTCGGCCAGTCCGCGTTCCCGCAGCCACTGAAGTGCCCGTACGGTGCCGCGGGTGCCCGGGATCACCACGAGGTCGGCGTCGGCCAGTTCCTCCGGCCGGTCCACGAACCGCACGACGACGCCCGGTTCGGCGGCCAGCGCGTCCACGTCGGTGAAGTTGGACATCAGCGGGATCGCGCACACGGCGACGCGCAGCACGTCCTCGCCGACCGGGGGAGTGACCGTGGACTCCCGTACGGTGCCCCGCAGGGAGACGCGCAGTCCGTCCTCCTCGTCGATGCCGAGCCCGTGCCGGAACGGCAGCACGCCGTAGGTGCGCCGCCCGGTGAGGCCGTGCAGCATGTCCAGGCCGGGTTCGAGGAGGCCGACGTCGCCGCGGAACTTGTTCACCAGGAACCCGGCGACCAGTTCCTGGTCCTCGGGCGAGAGCAGGGCGACCGTGCCGAAGAAGGACGCGAAGACGCCTCCGCGGTCGATGTCGCCGACGACCAGTACGGGCAGCCGCGCGCCGCGCGCGATGCCCATGTTGACGATGTCGGTCCGCCGCAGGTTGATCTCGGCCGGGCTGCCGGCCCCCTCGCAGATCACCGCGTCATACGTGCCCCGCAGCTCGGCCAGGCAGTCCAGCACCGTGCCCAGCAGCCGCTGCCGGCGCCCGCCGTGGTAGCCGCGCGCGCTCAGTTCGCCCACCGGCTTGCCGAGCAGCACGACCTGGCTGCTCTGCTCGCCGCCGGGCTTGAGCAGCACCGGGTTCATCTGCGCGGTCGGCTCGATCCGGCAGGCCTGGGCCTGCATGGCCTGGGCGCGGCCGATCTCCGCGCCCTCCCGGGTGACGAACGAGTTCAGGGACATGTTCTGCGCCTTGAAGGGCGCCACCTTCACGCCCTGGCGGACCAGCCACCGGCAGATCCCGGCCGTCACGACGCTCTTGCCGGCGTCCGAGGTGGTGCCGGCCACGAGGAGACCACCGTTCACTTCCCACGTCCTTTCAGGAGTGCGCGCGCGGCGAGCGTGGTGCCGAGGGCGAGCAGGCCGACGCGGCGGGAGAGGCGTACCGCCCGGTCGATGTCGGTGACCCGGACCGGGCGTCCGGTGCCGCCGTTGAGGACGGGCCGGTGTTCGACGCGGCCGCCGTAGGAGAGCGTCCCGCCCAGCCGGACGCCGAGGGCG
>NZ_JACBWZ010000326.1 GCF_013870595.1 Streptomyces sp. WELS2
CGGCGTGACCACCACACGTGGAAGCCCGCCGTCGCGGCCAGCACGATCGCCGAGATCACGAGCAGGGCCGGTCCGTCCGGCCCGTGCCCGATCAGGTTGGCCACCGCGTCCGCGACGGCCACCGCCGTGAACAGCGCGGCGAGTTCGACGATGTCCCGCCGCCAGTGGTGCACGGGCCGTCCGTGCCGGGCCCGGGTCACATCAGGCATCTCTGGAGTCATGCGGCCACTGTGCAGGAGGGGTGTTGCGCGATCACGAACTGATTGTGTCCGACGAGTAAAAGCATGCTCCGCCCCATTTGTTGCGCTTTCTACGGCCGACCGGCCGCCCTCCCCGCTCCGGGCCGCCTACTGACCGACCCGGCCCGGCTGGAGCGTCCGGCTGAACAGCACGCTGCCGTCCTGCTCCCGCAGCCGCACCGTCAGCTCGCCGCTGTCCCCGTCGATGTCCACCTCGCCGAAGAACTGGTAGCCGCCGGCCGGCGAGACGTTGGACGCGGTCGGCGCCTTCACGAACACCCGCTCCGGGCCGAACGTGCCGTCCAGCGGGCTGGCCGGGAACGCGCCGGCGTTCAGCGGCCCGGAGACGAACTCCCAGAACGGCTCGAAGTCGGTGAACGCGGCCCTGGACGGCTGGTAGTGCTGGGCCGAGGTGTGGTGCACGTCCGCCGTCAGCCACAGCGTGCCGGTGATCCGCCGGTGCTTGACGAACCGCAGCAGCTCCGCGATCTGCAGCTCGCGCCCGAGTGGCGCGCCCGGGTCGCCCTGGGCCACCGCCTCGAAGTTCGGCCGGCCCTCCGTCGCGTCCGGTACGACGAGACCGATCGGCATGTCGGCGGCGATCACCTTCCACACCGCGCGCGAGCGGGCCAGCTCCCGCTTGAGCCACTCCAGCTGCTCCCGGCCGAGGATGCCCTGCGGGTCGGTCGTCTGGTCGTCCGGCGAGTTGGCGTTGCGGTAGGTGCGCATGTCCAGCACGAACACGTCCAGCAGCGGACCCTGGCGCAGCACCCGGTAGACGCGGCCCTCCGCGGCGCCCGGCCGCAGCGTGGGGATGGGGAAGTACTCGCCGAACGCCCGCCGGGCGCGCGCCGCGAGGACGTCGACGCTCTTCTCGGTGTACCGGGTGTCGGTCGTGGCAATCACCTCGCCCGGGTACCAGTTGTTGCGCACCTCGTGGTCGTCCCACTGGATGACCGAGGGCACCCGGGCGTTGAACGCGCGCAGGTTGGCGTCGAGCAGGTTGTAGCGGAAGTTGCCCCGGTACTCGGCCAGGGTCTCGGCGACCTTGGCCTTCTCCTCGGTGGTGACGTTGCGCCAGGTGCCGCCGCCGGGCAGCGCCTGGGTCGCGGCGATCGGTCCGTCGGCGTATATGTTGTCGCCGCTGCACAGGAAGAAGTCCGGGTCCAGCCGGCCCATGGCGTCGTAGATGCGGTAGCCGCCGAGGTCGGGGTTGATGCCCCAGCCCTGGCCGGCCAGGTCGCCCGACCACAGGAAGCGCACGCCGTCCCGGCGGCGCCGGGAGACCGTGCGGAAGGTGCCGGTGACGGGCTCGCCGGTGCGGCGCGGATCGTCGGGGTCGGCGAGCAGCACGCGGTAGTGGATCTGCTCGCCGGATCCGCGTCAAGGGCCCGGGAGTGGCTCTCCGGGGTGCCGGCCTGCTGGGCCCGGCCGCCCCGAGCAGCGGCGATCACCGTGGTGAGGTTCGGCCGGTCCCGCATCGGCCGGCTACGGACATGCTCCCGCCGCACCAAGAGCGTCGGCATCCACTTGACCTGCTGCGGCGTGGCGGTTGTGTGACGATCGCCGTGCTGCAGCCGAGTGGTCAGTGGCAGATGCGGGCGGTCGTGAGGGCGCCGCCCGCGTTCTCGTCGTCCGTGCCGAGGATCGCGGTGCCGGAGCCGGACACGCAGTCCACGGCCTCGACCTTGTGGCCCTTGAACTTCCGCAGTATCTCCGGGGAACGGGCCATCGTGAGCCGCACCCGGCCCGAGCGGTCGAGCGACACCGAGCCCGCGTCGCTCACCGCCGAGTCGAACGGACCGTCGTCCCCCTCGTCCGACGCCGAGGCGATCAGCAGTCGGCCCGAGTCGGTGACGGCGATGTCGGAGGCGTGCCGGAGGTCCTGTGTGGGATACGGCGCACGGTAGGCGGCCTTCGTCACCGTGCCGAACACCGACTCCCCGTATTGGTTGAACGACAGCGGCGCGGCGTAGAGCGTCGCGGGGCGGCCGTCGCCTTCGCCCCGGTCGGCCCACACCGCCGCCAGCTTGTCGTTCCGGGAGACGAGCGCGAAGCTCTCGAAATCGTCGCCCTCACCGATCGCCGGGAGCGGCGAGAGGTCGCGCACCTGGACCGCCTTCCCGTCGTCGGTGACCTCGATGTGGTAAACGAGGCCGCGGCTCGACACGGCCAGATACTCGTCGGAGGCCCCTGGCACCGACTCGATCGCCTCCACGTCGATCGGTTCGGCACCGCCCCTCCATTCAAGTGGCTGCACGGTGGCCGTACGGCCGGAGTCGCCCGCGCGGTAGTCGAGTCGGGCGATGCGGGTCTCTCCGGGGCGCTTGTTGTCCAGGGCTATCAGAACCCGGTAGGCGTCGTGTGTGCGCGAGGTGACGGTGAGTCCGCTGATGCCGCTCCTCACGTCGTGCCCGACCTGCGTCCATCCGGTGGCTGCGAGCGCCGGCGCGTCATTCGTCCGGGCCACGGTCACCCCCGTGCCGGCGGCCACGGCACCTCCCGCGCAGAGCACGGCGATGGTGGTCAGGACGGTTGGGCGCATGCGCATGAGGCTCTCCCCTGGTGACGTGACGCGCGTAGATGATCACTGGCTGGGACCGTAACGGCCCGTCCGGCCACCCGGCAAGAGGCGTGACCATCTGAACGGAAGTTGGTTTCCGATGGCGTCCGGGCCACCGTGCATCGGTGCGACACCGTCCGGTGAACCTCACCGACCGGCGGACGAGTTCACCGAGGTTCGACGAAAGTCGCCGGAAGCGGGGCCGCGCAGATCTCGACGCCCCAAGCGCTCGGCCGGCTGCGCCGGTCCGACCAGGCACGCCTCGTTCGGCCTTGCGCGGTCCCGGCCGTCGACAGGGAGATGTCACCCCGCTCGCCGAGCGGCGGCGCCCGGACGGCTTCACCTGCTCCCGGCCGCTCCGCCTGGATATGGCCGGCCTCGCCGGCGAACGGACGACCGCTCGATACCTTCTGGCGTGTCCCGCGTCCCGGCCCGCTGACGCTCCGCTGCCGGCGGAACGCCCACACGTTCGAATCCAGCCACCTGGGGTTTGTTGCAGAGAGTGAGTCGAGGCGACGTGGTGCGGGACACGAGACTGGTGCAGACAGCCGCTGCGGACGCCGGGAGCCGCCGGGGCACCGGCGAGCGGACTCGCTGGGCCCCAGCGGCTGTAAGAACGCGCCCGTCAGGCGGGTACGGCGGATGCTCAACGGGGCCAGGCGCAGTGCACGTGCCTGCTGTGCCCGGCGTTGCCCGGGCCGAGGACCTCCGTGGCACCCAGCTTGCGGCAGGCGGCCATCAGCGCCTTGTGCGGGGCGCCCGACCCGACATGCTTGCCGTTGATGTGGCTGATGTCGAACGCCTTGCCCGCGTAGTGCCGGGACGTGGCGCTGTGTTTGCCTCCGACGATCTCCGACACGGCGATGCGGTACTTGTACTGGGTGTTCAGCTTCAGCAGCCCGTTGAGCATGCCGGGGTCCAGGGCCACGCGGCGGTTCGGCTTGTGCCCCCACGGACTCGTGAGGGCGCCCTTGCCGCCTGCGGTGTCGGTGATGTTCGCCTTGGCGGTGGAGCCCGCGTGCGTGCCTCCCTGGTGAGCGACAGCTAAGGAGATGCCGCTGGTGCGCAGGATCTGCCGGGCTGTGGCGGCACGGGTGTCCGCGGCCGCGGTGGCGTGGACCGCGGTGCTGCCGCTCAGGGCTGCCGCGGCGACTGCCACCGCGATCACGCGGGCGAAACGGTGTGCTGACATGGTGAGTCGTCCCTTCCCGAGGGTGGACCGTGGAGGTTGGTTGCTGGTCCGGGACAACAGATACAGACGCCGACGGCCTGGAGCGGGACGATCTGCAGCAATTCACTACAGTGAGTGATATCTATGCCCACAAGTTGCCGGACTTCTCAAGCCAAGCGGGCGACGTCAACGCGACCGCTGTCCACTGCCGTCCGGCCGGATGCGCCACGTATCCGACCACCAGCCCCACGCGGAACCGGCCACCACTTACCCGGCGCGGTCAGGAACTGCTCGGCGTCAGGTCCTGCAAGCCCACCACCCGCAGCAACTGCAAGCGCTCGTACGACTCCGTGCCCGGCCGGGCCGTGTGGATGACGAGCTGCTGGTTGTGGTCGGAGTTGACGAGGACCTCGCAGTCGAGTTCGAGGACGCCGATCGCAGGATGCCGGAAGCGTTTCGTGGTGGCGCGGCGTACGGCGACCTCGTGTTCGTTCCAGAGGCGGTCGAACTCCTCGCTGTTCGAGCGTAGTTCGGCGACGAGGCCGGCGGGTTCGGGGTCCGTGGGGCGGGCCGAGGTCACCGCTCGCAGGCCGGCGACGTGCTCGCGGGCGCGCACCGGGCGGTCCTCGGGCGGGAACAGCTCCTGGACCGCCGGGTCCAGGAAGAAGCGGCGGATCATGTTGCGTCCTCGGGGCGGGTGGGCGAGGGCGTCTCCGCTCAGCGCCCGCGACAGCGCGTTCTGGGCCAGGACCTCGCCGCAGTCGGTCACCACGATCGCCGGGATGTCGTGCAGCCGGTCCAGCACCAGGAGCAGGCCCGGGCGCACGTGCGTGCTGGTCGCCTCACGGCGCGGCGGCTCCTGACCGGTGAGGTGGAAGAGGTGGTCGTGCTCGTCCTTGGTCAGGCGGAGGGCGCGGGCCAGCGCCGTGAGCATCTGGCGGGACGGGCACGGGCCCCGGGACTGTTCCAGCCTCGTGTAGTAGTCCACGGACATGCCCGCCAGCTGGGCCACCTCCTCACGGCGCAGTCCCGGCGTACGGCGGCGGGTGCCGGCCGGGAGTCCCACGTCGGAAGGGGTCAGGCGGGCACGAGCGCGGCGCAGGAAGTCGGTGAGTTCGACACGGTTCACCTCTCCAGGGTGCGGGACCCCGGCCGGCTTATCCAGGGACTGCCGATCCCCTGATGCAGAGGTCTCTGCCGGTCTTCCCCGTATCCGTCGAGGCTGGTCTTCGACGACAGGCGACACAGTGCGTGAGGAGCACATCATGCTGACTTTGGTGACCGGTGCGACGGGGCAGGTCGGACGCCGCTTCGTGCCGCGGCTGCTGGCCCAGCGGCAGCCGGGCGAGCAGGTGAGGGTCCTGGTGCGGGACGCGGCTCGTGGCGAGCGTTTCGCGGAGCTGGGCGCCCAGGTCGCCGTAGGAGACATGCGCGACGCGGAGACACTCGGCAAGGCGCTCGCCGGCGTGGACGCCGTGGTGAACGTCGCCGCCTCCTTCCGCGGGGTGCCCGACGAGGAGGCGTGGGCCGTCAACCGGGACGCCGCGGTGGCCTTGGGCCGCGCCGCGCGAGTCTCCGGCGTGGAGCGGTTCGTACAGGTCAGCACGAACAATGTGTACGGCGTCGGACGGGGCCGCCCGCTGACCGAGGAGGACGAGAGCCGGCCGGGCGGCGCGTTGTGGGGTGCCTACCCGGAGTCCAAGGCCGAGGCCGAGCGCGAACTGCTCGCGCTCAAGGGTCTGGACGTACGCATCGGGCGGCTCCCCTTCGTCTACGGGGACGGCGACCCGCACCTTGCAGACTCCTTGCGCTGGGCCGCCCGCTGGGCACCGCACCAGCGCCTGCAGATGGCCCATCACGCGGACGTCGCCCAAGGCCTGATGCGTCTGCTGTACGCGTCGGGTATCGCCGGCCGGATCTACAACATCGCCGATGACGCCCCCGTCACGACGGTCGAGCTGTACCGGCTCAACGGCGTCGAGGTGCCTGCCGGGCTCCAGGAGTTCACGGACCCCGACCCGTGGTTCGGGATCACGTCCAACCAGCGCATCCGCCGGGAACTCGGCTTCCGGCCGATCTACCCGAGCGTCTGGACGGCCCGGGACGCCGGAGCCCTGTGACGGGTCGCCGACCGGGCAGTTCATCCCGGTGCTCCCCGGCAGCCGGCACCGGCTGCGGGGGACGGGGGCGGTGACATCGGCTCCGCTTCGCGTGCTGCTGGTGACAGGCAGCACGCGCCCGTACCGGTGACAACCACTGTGCTCCGCCCGGCTGTAGCCGCAGTCCAGGGGATGCCGGTGGTGTCACCTGTGGTGCTTCGGCTCGGTATTCGCGCGCCGCTGCACAGAGCTCTGGGGGTGGCCCGCACCTTTGCCGCCCTGGCTGCGGGGCCTTATGAGCACCCCTTGGCAGACCCGGCGGACGAGCCTGCGGTCCCTTGCCTCGCGCACGGTCGCGCCCGCGAGCCGGTCGCCCCGGCCCGTATCGGCCGACGCGTCGTAGGGCGGCAGGCGAAGGGTATGGACGCCCGCGCCCTCGCCGCCGCCCGCGCCCTCGAGGGCGATCCGGG
>NZ_JACBWZ010000327.1 GCF_013870595.1 Streptomyces sp. WELS2
CAGCACGCGGCGCCGCCTGTCGGCTGTCGGCATGTGCCCCCCGTTCCGCCCCTGTTCGCCGCGATCCGGCACGCTCGGCGCCGGATACGTGGCATGGGTCACATGATAGCCAACGGGCCTGTGGGCGGGGCCGGTTGAGATACGGAGCCCGTCGGCAACCGGCCCGGCGCCTCAGGAAACCGTCTTGTCCGCCTTGGTGCCGTCGATGACCTTTCCGGCCGGCGGCGGGGTTGCCTTGACCGGCTTCTCGTAGTCCGAGAAGACGACGGTGCCCGGCGTCCTGCCGCCCGACTGGTCCAGTTTGAGGATGTACGGCTTTCCCTCGGTCGCGACGTACATGGTGATGGTTTCGCCGCTCCCCTTCTTTTTCCTCAGCGGGATCGCCTTCCGGCCGTCCACCGTGGTGACGTCGCCCTTCGTCATCCCCTTGCGTTCGGACTTGTCGCTGTCCAGGTCGGCCAGGAAACCCTGTTTGTCGCACAGTCCCGTCGTACGGGAATCGCCGACCGGCACCTTCACCCACCGGCCGCTCAGCGCCCGGGCCTGCTTCTGTCCGCCTGCCGAGTCCTGTGCGGCGCCGGCCCAGAACTTCTCGTCGCCCTTGACGTAGGTCGTCCGGCCGGTGTGGATGATGTCGGCCGAACCGCTTTCCATCGTCATCCTGCCCTTGCAGTTCTTCTGGGTGTCGACGTGGAAGTCGACCGTCAGAGGCTGCCCTTGCGCGGACATCTTTCCGGCCATGCGCAGCGAAGCGGCGTTCCGGGTGGCGGTCACCGCCTTGGCGGCCACCCGGTCCGCGCTCTGCCCCTCGAACGGCTGCTTCGACGAACCGTCGTCGGAGCAGCCCGCGATGCCCACGGCGGTCAGTGCGCAGAGCGCGGACGCGGCCAATGTGCGACTCACAGACATACAGAGCCCTTCCGGATATGGCTGCCAGGTTTGTCGGTCGGCCGCCGCTTTCCCGTCCCGTCGGCGACCGCCGTGGGACCCCGGTTTCCCCGGCAGACTGGAATAGTCGCTTCCTCTTCCGGGTCCACCGGTTCCGGTCACCCGTCGTGCGGAAGGCTTGCGGGACCCTACGGCGGGCAACCGGATAGCCCAGGGACCGCCGGACGGGACGACGGCTGGACGAAGACGGAACCGAGGAGGCCGGTGATGCAGTGGTGGGGCTGGGTGATCTTGTTGATCGCGGTGGCGGGGTTGCTCGTCGCGGCGGCCTTGGCGGTCCAGGCCAGGCGCCGTAGCGGAACGGTGATCGCGGTGCGCTCGGACCACGGGGCCCGCCGGGAGGGTTCGCGGTGATCCCCCTCGTGCTCGCGTCCGAACTGACGAAGCGGGTGGTGGTGACGCTGGGCGGTGAGGCCGTCGCCCAGGTCAGGGACACCGTCTTCGACGCCCGCGCGGGCCGTGTCACCGGCTTCACGCTGAGCGGGCGCGGTCTGCTGGCCGGTCCCCTCAAGGAGACCCTGCCCTTCTCGGGAGTGCACGCCATCGGCCCGTCCGCCGTGATGATCCCCAGTGAGACCGCGCTGGAGAAGCGGGAGCTGGCCGGAGGAGCCGAGGGAGCCGGACACGGCCAGGTCATCGGCGCGCCCGTGCTGACCGACCAGGGCACGGAGATCGGCACGGTCCTGGATGTCGTGATCGAGACCGGCGCCGGCGGACGTGTGGTCGGCTTCGAGATCGCCACCGACGAGACCAAGGACCGCCACCGGCGCAAGGCGTTCATTCCGCGCGGCGAGACGCTGGCCGTCTCCGGGCGGGCCCTGGTGGTCCCCGCGCACGCCCGTCACTTCATCGCCGACGACCTGCCCAGCTTCGGCGCCCAGGTCGAGGCGTTCCGCGCGCACACCGCGCAGCAGTACCCGGAAAGCCCCACGCCAGAAGCGGGAGGACCGGCATGATGATGTTCACTCAGGTCCGCGGCCTGCCGGTGATCACCGCCGACGAGGCCGAACCGCTGGGGCGGGTGGAGAGCCTGACCGTCGACGCGCACACGAGCGGCATCGCCTGCCTGCGCCTCTCCGGAGCCCCCAGGCACATCACGGCCATCCCCTGGCACGCGGTCGAGGCGGTGGGACGGGACGCCGTCATCGTGCGCTCCCGAGCCGCCGCCGATCCCGGGCAGGACAGCCTCCCCGCCCACCAAGAGGCCCTGGGCCGCCGGGTGCTGACGGAACACGGCGCCGCGCACGGCACGGTCAAGGACATCGCCTTCGACAACACGACCGGACGTGTCCAGACGCTGTACACCGCCCTAGGCGACATCTCCGGCGACCGCCTGATCGGCATCGGCTCCTACGCGGTCGTCGTACGCGCCGAGTCCGGCAAACCGGTGGTGGACGCGGGGCACGGGGCGTGAGGAACCGTGCCGGGCGGCCGATCCGCGCCCGTGTTGCCCGTTCCTGACGGCGGCGGGCCGGCGGTCGCGAGGGGCGGGGTGCTCGGGGCGAGGTTCCCCGGGGCGTTGGGCGCGCCGGGGAGCCTCGCCGTCGTGGGCGTGTCAGTCGTCGGACTCCGGCGACGGGAGGTAGGCGCCGGGCACGTCGTTCGGCGCGTAGATCTTCTTCTCACCGGGGTACGGCCGCGCCCAGTTGTGCGTCTGGTACCACGTGAGGTGGTTCATCTGCGCGGGGTTGGCGTAGTCGGGGACGGCGTGCGGGCCGGTCAGGCGCTGCTTCGCCTTCCAGGCGTCCCACGCGGCGGCGAGGGACTTCTTGTCCGCCGGGACCTTCGCCGCCGGCACGGCCGCCGCCTTGGGGTCCTGGGCCGCCGGGGTGTCCACGCCGCAGGACGGCGGGGTCTTCAGGCCGTCGGTCAGCGGGACCCGGTTGGGCAGGGCGTCGAACGGCGTGTAGTCCGGGTGCCGGGTGAACACGCCCCGCATGGGTGTGGCGGCGCTGTCCTTCTGGTTCATGGGATGGACGCCGAGGATCTGCTCGACGGTGCGGATCATCGTGATCTGGGAGTAGTAGTGGTGGTCCACGAGTCCGTGCCGGACCCAGGGGCTGATGATCTGGACCGGGGCGCGGTGGCCGTCGACGTGGTCGAGGCCGGCCTGGGAGTCGTCCTCCACGACGAAGATCGCCGAGTCCTTCCAGTACTTGCTGTGGGAGATCTCGTCGATGATCCTGCCCGTCGCGAGGTCGTTGTCGGCGACCTGGGCGGCCGGGCTCGCCGGACCACCGGTGTGGTCGCTGGAGAGCCAGAACATGTTCAGGTTCGCCGGACCGTTCTTCTCGAAGTCCTGCTTCCAGATCTGGTAGCGGTAGACGTCCGGGACGCTGGTGTCGAACTTCGGGAAGCCGGGCACCGACACGCCGTTGAGCGAGGGGATCGGCGAGGACGAGTTCAGGGGGTAGGCGGTGCCCTGGCCTGTGGCGTCCATGTTCTTGGCGTCGCAGTACAGGTTCTGCCAGCTCGCCCCGGAGGGCTTGGTGAGGAACTGCTGGAACTCCCCGAAGTCCCGCACGCTCTTGCCGGCCGCCTGCGCACCCGTCCACAGGAAGCCGGTCTTCTGGTGGCCGAGGGCGTCGTCCTCGGTGTCGTAACTGCGCGCGTACTCGCCGGCCGAGGACTCCGTGTACTCGGGATTGTCGGCCTGCATCAGCCAGTTGTGGCCCTCGGCGGAGTTGGTGCCGATGTCGTAGGCGTTGTCGTACAGCCCGAACTGCCGCGCCAGGGCGTGTTGGTTGGGGGTGACGTTCGCACCGAACTGTGCCAGTGAGGCGTCGCCGTTGCCCTCGGGGACATCGCCGAGGACCTGGTCGTAGGTGCGGTTCTCCTTGACGATGAGGAAGACGTGTCCGATCGTCGACGGGTCGCCGATCCGCGCCGGGACCGGCTGCGGCTTCGCGTGGCCCTTGCCCTTGGCCAGGGAGACCGAGCCGGAGCTCCAGCCGTTCTGGCGGAAGACCTTGGCGGTCTGCGAGCGGATGACCCGGTCGGCGGGCAGGGTGAACCGCGTCAGGCTGGAGGTCGTGTCGTGGGTGCCGTGAGCGGTGCCGCCGGGGCGGCGCGCGTCGATGCCACGGGTGTTGGAGACGACGACCTCGTGGCCCACGGTGGTGATCTCGGCGGGGAAGTAGTCCGTGGGGAGCAGGCCGACGTAGGCGACCGGTTCCTGCGGGGAGGTGTAGCGGTAGACGGCGACCGCGTTGGCCCGGCCGAGCGTCACCAGCAGGTGGCCGTCGTCGGTGAGCGTCACGGCGTCGGGCTCGTAGCCGACCGACGCCTCGGGCCACGGCTGGGTGGAGATGGTCTGTACGACCTTGCCGCCGGCGGTGTCGATGACCGACACGGTGTTGTCGGCGGTGTTGGTGACGAACACCGCGCCGCGTCGCGCGTAGAGCGCGGTCGGGTGCAGTCCGACGTCGATGGTATCGACGGCGGCGGCCGGGTCGGCCAGGTCGATGACGCTGACCGTGCCGGTGGTGGCGGCGCCGGTCCTCGGGTCGGCCGGCACCTGGGTGCCGTAGGAGTTGAGCGTGGTGTCGCCGGTCTGCGCGGGCCGTCCGCCCTCGTTGCCGACGTACAGCTTGTCGCCGACCCGGGCCATGCCGCGCGGGGCGTTGCCGACCGCCCAGCTCCGCTGGACTACCCCGGTCGCCGCGTCGATGGCGACGACCCGGTTCTGGCCGTTGACCGCGGCGTACACGGTGGTGCCGTCGGCCGAGAACACCGCCCCGGCGACCAGGGCGTGCTTGCCGCCGGCGGCCGGGATCTTCACGGTCACCGGGTCGGAGAGGGTGCCGTCGGTGTTGACGGTGAACTTCGTGTAGCCGTCGGTCTGGCCCAGCCACAGCTGCTTGCCGTCGGGCGAGTACGCAGGGCCTTCCTGGCCGACGGCGGCGCTTCCGATGCGCAGGTCGTCCACGGCGGCGGTGCCTACGCGCTGTTTCACCTGCCCGGTCGCGAGGTCCACGACGACCAGGGCGGCGTCGCCGTCGGCGACGGAGGCGGCGAGGTGGCTGCCGTCCGGGCTGACCGTCGACGACATGATCTTGCCGTCGTTGATGACGAGACGGCTGCCGTACGGGTCGAGGTACTGGTCGGCGGAGACGACTTGGCCCTTGGCGGTGACCTGGCCGACCTGGTCGGTGCCGAACTGGCGGGTGTCGGCGAGGGCGGTGCCGGTGGCCAGGGCGGCCGTGGCGACGCATGCCGTCACCAGGGTCGCCCGGCGGCTGACCCGTCTGCCCAGCAGGACGTAGGTGCCCTTCCCGTCCGGCCTGCGGCGGCGCGTTATCTGCATGACGTCATCCCTTCGCGGAGGTGGAGAGCAGATCGACATCGCCGTCGAACTGCCACAGCGGGTTGGGTGCGTCGCCTGTCGGCGTCCGCACCAGGAAGTAGCCGTTCACTTCCTTCGGTCCGTCACCGTCGGCGACGAACCGCCCGTCTGCCGTGATGTCGAGCTGGTAGACGGCCGACCCGGTGGCCACGACGCCCGGCAGGTGCCAGGAGACGACGCACCGCCAGTCGTTCCCCGGGCCGCGGGCGCCGTCCTGGACACCGGCCTTGGCGCACGCCGCCGTGGTCCGCAACTGCGCCTCGGTGACCGCGGGGCGGTGGAGCTGACGGGTCTGCATGCGGTACAGATGGGCGAACTCGGTGGCCAGCGAGCGTTCCACCGCGGTCTGCTCGATGCCGGAGCCCTGGGCCGTGGTCGTCGCCGCCACGACCGCGACCGTCGCACCGAGCAGCCCCGCGAGCGGCAGGACACCGGTGGTGACGGCGCGGCGCGCCGAGCCGTCGTCGGTGGGGTTGGTGAAGTCGCGCCGCAGGAAGAGGACGTAGGCCAGCGCGGTCGCGGTCACGGCCCACACGAGGCTGACGGCGATGCCGATCAGGAGCGGGGTGAGCTGTGCGGGGCTGGTGAACAGTCCTTTCCAGTCGACGAAGGCGTCGCCGGGCAGGGCGAGGCGTACGGCGACGGGCAGCGGCAGCATCTGGGCGAGCTGCATCGCCAGCGCGACGAGCGCGGGCAGCAGCAGACCCATCGGGGAACGCCCCAGCGCGACCGACCCGAGGAACCCGATACCGGCGAGGGCCAGGGTCGGGGCGAGCACGCACACCCAGGCCAGCAGGACCCTGACGGCCGCGTCCCCCGGCGTGAACAGCCGGCCGTCGAGACCGACCAGTGGCCGGTCGCCCACGGCCAGCAGACCTCCGGCCGTGCCGGAGACGGCCAGTCCGGCCACGAGCAGGAGGATGACGGTCAGGCCGGCCAGTGTCTTCGCCGCGAAGACCCGCCGGGGCGAGCGCACCACGACGAGCAGGTGGCGCCAGGTGCCGAGCCGGTCCTCGGAGGCGAACACATCTCCGGCGACGACGGAGGTGAGCAGCGGCAGCGCCCAGGTGCCGGCGAAACCGAGCGTCACCAGCGGTCCGGCCCATCCGGTGGCGTGCATCCAGCGGCCGAAGAGGGTGTCCGTGGGCAGCGTGCTCTGCTCCCTCACCCCGGCCACGAAGAGCGCCGGCGCGATCCAGCAGGCGAGGAGCAGCAGGCGGATCCGCCACTGCGAGACCAGCTTGAGGAT
>NZ_JACBWZ010000328.1 GCF_013870595.1 Streptomyces sp. WELS2
CGGCGGGTGCGGCTTCCACTACGGCGCCCACCAGCTGAGGTCGACGGAGGCCGCCCGCAACCGCGCGCTCACCGACACCGAGGCCACCGCCCGGGTCGCGGGGGAGATCGACAACGCCCTCGCCCGCGTCTTCTCCTACACACCCGACGGCACCGCGACCGCCGAGCGCTCCGCACGCACCGTGCTCGACGGCCGCGCGGCCCGCCAGTACCGGGAGCTGTTCGCCCGGATCCGCGGCGACCTCGCCGGCCAGCGGATCACCCTCGCCACCAAGGCCGTACGCACCGGCGTGATCGAACTCGACGGAGACCGCGCGCGCCTGCTGGTGTTCCTCGACCAGACCTCCCGCCGCGGCAACGGCAAGGCCACCACCGCCGCCGCCCAGCTCACCGTCACGGCCCGGCTGGAGGACGACCGTTGGCGGATCGTCGACATCAAGGCCCGCTGACCGGGCGCGAGAGACGGGAGAACCTCATGCCACGCGCCCCGCGTGTCCTCGCCGGAAGACGCCCCCGGCCGCTGACCGCCGTGTCCCTCGCCCTCGCCCTCGCCCTCGTCGCGGCGGGCTTCGCGGCGTGGGCGGGCGAGGACTGGTACGCCGCGGCCCACGACGACCGGTCCGCGTACGCCGCGCAGCGGGACGAGGTGCTCGCCGCCGGTGAACAGGCCGTGCAGAACCTCAACACCCTCGACCACCGCGACCTGGACCGCGGCCTCGACCTGTGGGAGTCGTCCACCACGGGCGAGCTGCGCGAGCAACTGGCCTCCGGGCGCGAACGGTTCGCCGAGCAGGTGAAGGCGGCGAAGACCGTCACCACGGCCCGGGTGCTGTCCGGCGCCGTCACCGAACTCGACGACCGTGCCGGGCGGGCCCGGGTGCTGGTCGCCCTGCGCGTGACCGTCAAGGCGTCCGACGGGACGAGGACCGACAAGGACAGCCGCATGCTCGGCGAACTCACCCGCACCAAGAGCCAGTGGCGGCTCAGCGCCCTGGGACAGGCCCCGGTGGGCGGCGCCTCGGCCGGCTGACCCATCCGCCCGCGCACGCCGCCCGCACGAGAGGACACCGCACGATGTCGACGACCCGCCACCACATCAACCGCGAGCGGCGCCGCCAGTCGCGCGAGACCCGGCCCGCCGCGCTCCCGGAACAGCGGAAGCAGCCGGGACAGCCGGAGCACACGGCACACCGCACCCGTACCCACGCCCCGACGACCGTACGGCCCGGATCCGCGCGCACGGCCGTCAGGGCCCCGGACCCCGCACGGGACCGGACGCCGGACGCCACCACGCCCACCGCCGGAAAGGCCACCCGCCCCCGCCACCGCACCGTCCTCGCCCTCCTCGGCGCCCTCACCCTCCTCCTCGGCGGCTTCGCCGGCTGGGCGCACGCCAAGGCCGAGGCGCTGCGGGACGACCCCGCGCTGCGCAACACCGCCCTGACCGACCTCGCCCGCACCAGCGAGATCAAGGGGCAGACCGCCAAAGCCGTCGACCGGCTCTTCTCCTACGACCACACCGACCCCGGCGCGCTCCGAAAGGCCGCCGAGGACCTCCTCACCGGGAAGGCCGTCGCCCAGCACCGCGCCCTGCTCGCCGACGTCCGGAAGCGGGCCGACGCGCAGAAGGCGGTGATCACCACGACGGTCACCGACAGCGCGGTCGAACGCATCGACGGCGACCGGGCCCGGGTCCTGGTCTACGCCGACCAGAGCAGCGTCGGCACCTCCGGGACCCGCGGCAGACAGGACGAGGGGGTGTACGCGGGAGCGATGCTCGCCGTGGACGTCGTACTCCGCCACGGGCGATGGCTCGTCTCCGGCATCGACACCTTCGGCCGCTGAGGACGACGCGACCACCTCGAACCACGCGAACGACCCGAACCACGCGACCACGCCATCGAGCGCACGACCGCCGCCGCGGCCCACGACAACCACGGGAGTGACACCAGCGATGTCCACGCGCCGCGTACGACGCCCGCTTCCCGGGCGGACCCGCAAGGGACTGCGGACCACCGCCCTCGTCGTGACGGTCGTCGCGGCCCTCACCGCCTCCCGGGCGCCCGCCCTCACCGAGGAGGCCAAGGACACCCACGCGGCACCGCCCGCCGACGGGGGGCACCGGCCGGCCACGGGCGCCCCGTACGCCGATCCCGCCCCGCCGGGCGACGGTTCCTACCACACCGAACCGCCGCCCCTGGCCGGCCGGTCCGGCGTCGTTTCCCCGGCCGTCCTGCGCGTCACGCGCTCCCGGTCCGGCATCCCGGTCACCGTGCTGCGCGCCTACCGTGCCGCCGAGACCTCGGTCGGCCGGACCGATCCCGGCTGCCGGCTGCCCTGGGAACTGCTCGCGGCGATCGGCAAGGTCGAATCCGGGCACGCGGGCGGCGGCGCGGTCGGTCCGGACGGCACCACCACGCGCCGGATCACCGGCCCCGCCCTGAACGGCCGCGGTTTCGCCCTCATCCGGGACACCGACGGCGGTTCGCACGACGACGACCGGCTCTACGACCGCGCGGTGGGGCCGATGCAGTTCCTGCCCGCCACCTGGGCCCGCTGGGGCACGGACGGCAACGGCGACGGCCGGGCCGACCCGGACAACGTCTTCGACGCGGCGCTGGCGGCCGGACACTACCTGTGCGCGGGCGACCGCGACCTGGGCCGGGACGCGGACCAGGACGAAGCGATCCTCGGCTACAACCACTCGCGCCGCTACCTCGAACTGGTCAGGAGCTGGCTGGCGTTCTACAGCGGAGGGGTCCACGCCGTACCGGACGGCACGGGTGTGCCGCCGCTGAGCCCCGGCGCCGGTGGCGGCACACCGGCGGCCGAGCCAGCCGACGGCCCGGGAGGCGACGGCGGTGCGACGGACGACGACGGCGACATCGTCGTGGGCCCGGACCCGACCCCGCCGGGCGGCCCCGGGCCGTCCCCCTCCGCCCCCTCACCGGCCCCCGCCCCGGCACCCGCTTCCCCCACCCCGCGCCCCTCCGCCCCGACGACGCCCCCGGCGGGTCCGGAGCCGTCCCGGTCGCCCGGCGGGCAGCCGACCGGCAGCCCGTCACCGTCCGCCTCGCCGTCCGCCTCACCGGACCCGACGCCCGAACCGACCCCGACGACCACCGAGCCGGACGACTGCGCCACGCCGACCACCACCCCGTCCCCCGCCCCCGCCACCTCCCCGAGCCCGGCAAGGAGCTGCGAGGGGAGCTGACCGGCTCGCTCGAGGAGGAGGCCGATCCGGCCGAGGTGCGGTGCCAGGTGCGGGTGAAGCCGGGCACCGTGACGCTGCTGCGGCGAACGGACACGCTTCCCGAAGTGCTGAAGACGCCGGGGGGCGGATGTGGGAGGGGAGACGCGGTTGCCGGCCGGTCCGTGCAAGATGGGCTGGACCTTCGAGCTGTCCCGGCAGATCCCGCAGGGTGACTTCCCGGTCCATGTCCAGTCGTACATCGGGGACGATAAGGGGAAGGACTTCACGGACCTCCTCCCGCACGTCGACTTCCGTCCCCAGTAGGGCGTTTCCGCCACCGGTGTTCCGGGCACTCCGCGCTGGACCCGCGCCGAGGCGAGCGTGGAGGACGTGCAGGATCTGCCGGACGTCGTAGGGAGCGGGGATCGCCTGATCGGTTCCGGCCGGAGGCGGGGTAGGGGACTTCTCTACGTTCCGCCAGGGGAAGGGGGCGTCACCTCGTGACCATGCCCGCACGCCGTGTACGACCACGCACCGGCCGCCGGTCGTTCGACCTACGCTCGACCGCGCTGTTCTTCGTGCTTCTCGCCCTGCTCCTGTGTGTCCTGGGCTTCGCCGTCCGTACGCTGGCCGGGACCGCCGAGCGGCGCCCCGCCTGGGTGGTCGTGCTGTGCCTCGGGGGTCTCGCCGCCGTCCTGGCGTGGGGGCGCCGGCGGCACCGCCTCCTGGGTGTCCGCACCGCCCGGCGGGCCGCCGCGGCACTGGAGGAGGGTGTGCACACGGCGCTGGAGGAGTGGGAAGCGCCCGCGGTGGACATCCCCGCCGTCGCCGACCGGTACGCCGCCGGTCCCGCCGCGCCGTCCGGGTACGACCGCGCGTACGACTACGACGCCCTGGAAGCCGACGAGTTCGAGCGGGCCGTGGCCGGGCTCTGCGAGAGGGACGGCTGCACCTCGGTCGAAGTCGTCGGCGGGGCGGGCGACTTGGGCGCCGATGTGCTGGCCGTGGCACCGGACGGACGGCGGGTGGTCATCCAGTGCAAGCGCTACGGCGACGGGCACCGGGTCGGCTCGCAGGACCTGCAGCGCTTCGGCGGCACGTGCTACACCGTGCACGAGGCCGATGTCGCGGTCCTCGTCACCACCAGCGACTTCACCGCGCCGGCCGCCGAGTACGCCGAACAGTGCGGGATCGTGTGTTTCGGCCGGCCGGCCCTGCGGGCGTGGCACGACGGCACCGGGCCGGCCCCCTGGATGCTCGTGGACGCCACCGACGGATGCTGAGGCCACCGGGCCCGGCCACGGATTGACCGCCGGCCGGTCGTGGACCGGATACTCGGACATGGCCTTCGTCTTCTTCATGACCCTGCCCGGACTGGTCGTCGTGCTGACCCTGCTCGCCTTCGCCGACCAGTTGCTGCTGCGCGCGGGACGGGCCGGGGCGCTGCCGTGGCGCAACAGCGCGCGGCAGGGCCAGATAGCGGCGACCGGGTTCGAGCAGCTGCACGCGAGCCTGTCGCCGGGCAAGCAGCACGAGTTGAGGGAACGCCGATCGGCGCTGGTCGTACCGGACGACGAGGACGACGGGGCACCGCCGAACAGGACCACGGTGGACCTGGACGGGGGAACCGCGGTGGTCCGGATGCCCCGGCGCGACCGGTAGGGACGTGGCCGCCGCCGGGGCGGGGGAACCGGGCGCGTGGTCCGGCTCCCCCTCGGTGTGCGGGCGGTCAGCCGGTCGTCAGGGTCGCGTCGTCGACGACGAAGCTGGTCTGGAGGCCGGAGTCCTCGGTGGCCGTGAACGTCAGCGTGATCTGCTGACCGGCGTACTGGCCGAGGTCCAGGGCGCGTTCGGTGTACCCGGTCGCCGCGTCGGCGTTGGAGTACGTCTGCTTCACCGTTCCGTTCACCTTGACCTGGAAGGTGTCGTACACCGTCGTACCCGACTCGGCGGTGTCGATGTGCAGCCAGTACTTCAGGGTCGCCTTCGCACAGCCCGCCGGGACGGTCACCGTCTGGCCGATGCTGTCGGTGGCGGCGTAGCCGTACCCCGCCAGCCAGGCGTACCGGGACCCGGAGTGCGCGGACTGGCCGCTGAACGTGCCGATCGCACCGGTGTCACCCGTCCACGGTGACGTACCGCTCTCGAAGCCGCCGTTGGCGATCACCTGGGACGGCGTGCAGCCGCCGGCGCCCTTGACGGTCAGCGTGTAGGACGCGCTGTGCGTGCCGGTGCCGGTGCCGGTGAAGGTGAGCGGGTAGGTGCCCGGCGGCACGGAGGAGCCGACGGAGACCGTCGCCGTGGACGAGGCTCCGGAGGTCACCGAGGCCGGGCTGAAGGAGACCGTGACGCCCGCCGGGGCTCCCGAGGCGGAGAGGTTCACCGTCTGCGCCGAGCCGCTGGTGGTGGCCGTGGACACGGTGGTGGTCAGCGAGGTCCCCGGGTCGGCGCTGCCGGTGGCCGGGTTCACCGAGACGGAGAAGTCGTCCGCCGGGGCGGTGTCCGAGACCGCCTGCTTCCACAGCGTGTAGGCGACGCCGTCCGCGCTGCGGTTCAGCCCGGTGGCGTTGATGTTGCCGGTGGTGTCGCACGCGGAGTGGTAGCAGCCGTCGTACGCCGCTCCCGCCGTACCGCCCCACTTGGCGGCCTGCGCCGAGGTCTTGCGGGCGCTCGCGCCCATGGCGTAACCCGAGGTGGGGATGCCGTAGTTCTCGAAGGAGTAGTCGTCGGAGCGGCCCGCGCCCTCGGTGTTCTCCTCGGGCTGGAGGCTGAGCGAGTCCCAGTACGCCTTCATCGGCGCGGCGGCGGCCGAGGTGATGTGGTTGATGAAGTAGCCGCCGTTGGGCGAGGCGACCATGTCGAAGTTGTAGTACGCCTTGATCGCCGAGCGCTGGGCGGAGGTCAGCGAACGGACGTAGAAATCCGAGCCGTTCAGGCCCTGCTCCTCGTCCGTCCACCAGCCGAAGCGGACGCGTGCCGCCATGGCGGGGTCGGTCTGGGCCAGTTTCAGCGCGACCTCCAGGAGGGTGGCGCTGCCGGAGCCGTTGTCGTTGATGCCGGGACCGGCGGAGACACCGTCCAGGTGGGAGCCGAACATGTACACCTTGGACGCGTCGCCGCGCGGCCACTCGGCGATCAGGTTGGGTCCGGCGCCGCTGGTGCAGCCCGAGGTGCAGGCCTGCTCGGTGACGGTGTAACCGGCCGCCTGGAGCTTGCCCTTCACATAGGCGACCGAGTCGCGGTAACCCTGCCCGGTCGACCTGCGGTTGCCGCCGTTGCGGGTGGCTATGGCGTTCAGCTCGGTGAGGTGCGCCTGCACTTTCGTGACGTCGATGTCGGGCGCGGCG
>NZ_JACBWZ010000329.1 GCF_013870595.1 Streptomyces sp. WELS2
TACGCGCCCATCCCCAGGTCGGGGCTGGTGATGCTGTGGGTCGTTCGGCGCGACGACGAACCAGCGGTCGGTGTCCAGCGCCCGCCCGGGACCGATCAGGGCGTCCCACCAGCCGGGTGTCGGGTGCCCGGGCCCGGCCGGGCCGGCCGCGTGGCTGTCCCCGGTCAGCGCGTGCAGCACCAGCACGGCGTTGGAACGGTCCGGCGCGAGCGTCCCCCAGGTCTCGAACGCGAGCCGGACACCCGGGAGTTCACCGCCCGCCTCCAACGGCAGCGGCTTCTCGGCGTCGTACCACCGGCGCCGGCCGGGCGGGTCCCCCTCCCGCCAGGCCCCGGTGGCCGGCGGCAGGGGCGCCTCGGCAGCGGCGACGGCGTGCACCTACGCGCCCTTGGCCGCGCGGAAACCGGCCTCCAGGTCCGCCTTGAGGTCGGCGAGGGACTCGATGCCCACCGACAGGCGCACCAGCCCCGGCGCGGTGCCGGTCGCCGCCAGCTGGGCCTCGTCGAGCTGGCTGTGCGTGGTGGACGCCGGATGGATGATCAGGCTGCGCACATCACCGATGTTGGCGAGGTGACTGAACAACTCCACGCCGTCCACGAACCGCCGCCCAGCCTCGATGCCGCCGCGCAGTTCGAAGGAGACGATGGCACCGGCACCGCGCGGCAGGTACTTCCGCCCGGCCTCGTACCACCTGCTGGACGGCAGGCCCGGGTAGTGCACGACGGCGACCTCGTCGCGCTGCTCCAGCCATTCCGCGAGCGCCTGGGCGTTGGCCGTGTGCCGTTCGAGCCGCAGGCTCAGCGTCTCCACGCCCTGCAACAGCAGGAACGCCGAGTGCGGGGAGAGCGCCGGGCCGAGGTCGCGCAGCAACTGCACCCGCAGCTTGGCCGCGTAGGCGCCCGGTCCGAGCGCGGGCCAGTAGCGCAGACCGTGGTAGCTGGGGTCCGGCTCGGTGAAGTCCGGGAACGTGTCGGCGTGCGCGCCGAAGTCGAACGTACCGCCGTCCACGACCACGCCCGCGATGGCCGTGCCGTGGCCGCCGAGGAACTTCGTGGCCGAGTGCACGACGATGTCCGCGCCGTGCTCGAGCGGCCGCAGCAGGTACGGGGTCGGCACCGTGTTGTCCACGATGAGCGGGACGCCCGCCGTGTGCGCCACGTCGGCCACCGCCCGCACGTCGAGCACATTGCCGCGCGGGTTGCCCAGCGACTCCGCGAACAGCGCCTTGGTGTTCGGACGGATCGCCGCCCGCCACGCCTCCGCGTCGTCCGGGTCGTCCACGAAGGACACCTCGATGCCGAACCGGGGCAGCGTGTGGCGGAACAGGTTGTAGGTGCCGCCGTACAGGGAGGCGCTGGAGACGATGTGGTCGCCGGCGCTCGCCAGGGTGAGCAGGGCCAGGGTCTCCGCCGCCTGCCCGGAGGACAGTGCCACGGCCGCAACACCGCCCTCCAGGGCGGCGAGCCGCTGCTCGAGGACGTCCTGGGTGGGGTTGTGGATCCGGGTGTAGATGTTGCCGGGCTCGGCGAGCGAGAACAGGTCGGCGGCGTGCCGGGTGTCCCGGAACACGAACGACGTGGTCTGGTAGATCGGCGTGGCCCGGGCACCGGTGGCCGGGTCGGGCACGGCACCGGCGTGGACCTGCTTGGTCTCGAAGGACCAGGCCGGGGTGCCGGGGCCGGCGGACGGCTCCTCGGCGGTGTGACCGGCGGTGACGGAGTCGGCGGACTGGCTGCTCATGGTGCTCCTCGTGCGGGAGAGCGGCGCTGAGTTGCGACGAGGTAAGCACGGCCCGGCACCCGGCGACAGGCCGATACGCACCGTGCAACGAGGACTTCACAAACGACATCCCCGCGCAACGATCGCGCACGTGCCGGGCCTGGGTGCGGGAGGCCGTGGCGGGCCTCCCGCACACCCCGTCAGCGGCGGGCGGCCGCCGGTCCGGCCGGTAGGTCACCGCGCAGCGTGATGCGGTGCATGACGCGGTGCCGGTCGCCGTAGTCCCGGTTGGCGTAGTGGGCCGTGCCGCGGTTGTCCCACAGGGCGACGTCGCCCGGCTGCCAGCGATGCCGTACGACGTGCTCGGGCTTGGTGAGGTGGGCGTACAGGATGTCGAGGATGCCCCGGCTCTCGTGCTCCGAGACACCCACGATGTGCGAGGTGAAGCCGGGGTTCACGAACAGGCCCTTGCGGCCGCTCTCCGGATGGACCCGCACCACCGGATGCTCCACGGGTGTCAGCCGGGTGAACACCTCGCCCTCCCACACATTGCCGCGGCCGCCCCGGCGCTGGGCGAGGTAGTACCCGAACTCGCGGGTGCCGTCGTGGACGGCGGTCAGCGTGTCGACGAAGTCCCGCAGACCCGGCGAGAGCGACTCGTAGGCCGACTGGCTGTCGGCCCAGCTGGTGTCGCCGCCGTTCGGTGGCAGCACCACGGCCCGCAGGATCGAGATCGCCGGCGGACGCCGTACGAACGTCACGTCCGTGTGCCAGACGTCGGCGAATCCGTTGTCCTGGCTGTCCAGCGAGTACACCTCGGGGGCCACGTCACCGGAGTCGTGCACCGGGTGCCCGACGGTGACCTCGCCCAGCCTCCGGCCGAACTCGATCTGCGCGGCGTCGTCCAGCCCGTGCTGACCGCGCACGAAGAGCACCTTGTACGCGACCAACGCCTCGCGCAGCGCGAGGACTTCACCGTCGTCCAGGCGGCCGAGGTCGATGCCGTGGACCTCGGCGCCGAAGTGCGGGCCGAGCGCGGTGACCGGCAGCCGCGCCGGGGCGGGCCGCTCGCCTGGAAGGCTCATCTGTGTGTCCTTTCCGGATCGGGGGTACGGGGATCAGGCCGCGGCGGTCTTGACGGCGTGGGACACCCGCGCGCGCAGCTCGGCGAACTCGGCCGAGTTCCTGAGGTCTTCCGCGTCGACACCGTCGCGTGCCAGCGGGATCGGGAGATCCAGGGCCACGGTGCCCGGGCTCCTGGTCAGCACGATGATGCGCGAGCCGAGGAACACCGCCTCGTCCGCCGAGTGCGTCACGAACACCGTGGTCCGGCCCGTCCGCGCGGTCACCTGGCGGACGTCCTCCTGGAGCCGCTCCCGGGTCAGCGCGTCGAGCGCCGCGAAGGGTTCGTCCAGGAGCAGGAGCGGGTTCTCGGCGGCGAGGGCCCGGGCGATGGCGACACGTTGCTGCTGGCCGCCGGAGATCTCCCAGACCCGGCGCCCCTCCACCCCCGACAGACCCACGCGGTCCAGCAACTCGCGCCGCCGCCCGGGCCGTCGGGCGCGTTCGACACCCGCGTACCGCAGCGCCAGGTCGATGTTGCCGCGCACGGTCCGCCAGGGGAACAGCCGCGGTGTCTGGAAGACCACGCCGGCGGTCACCCCCGGCCGTGGTTCGGCGCCGTGGACGTGCACCGAGCCGTGCGTGGGCCGCTCGAACCCGGCGACGAGCCGCAGCAGCGTGCTCTTGCCGCACCCGGAGGCGCCCACCAGCACCAGGAACTCCCCGGCGGGAACGGTCAGATCGACGGGGCCCACGGCGGTGAAGGTCTCGCCGCCCCGGCCGTACCGGTGGACGACCTGGTCGAGGCGGACGGCCGCCGTGTGCCCGGCGCCGGCCTCCCGCGGGGGTGCGGAGACATCACTTGAGGACATCGGGCAGCCCCTTGAGGTAGAACGCCTTGCGGACGGCGTCCACGGCCGGTGCGGCGTCGATCTGCCGCTGCTCGGCGAGGAAACGCGCGGTGTCGGTGACGTACGTGAGCAGCTTGCCGGGTGCGCCGTCCGTACCGAGCCAGTCGGGGGACGCCACCTGCTCCGGGGTGAGGAAGACTCCCTGCCCGAGCTGGGCCCTCGCGTCCGACGCGCTGATGCCCAGCTCGGCCGCGACGACCGTCACCGACCCGTCGGGGTCGGACTTGAGCAGGCGCAGCGCCCGGGCCTGCGCCTTGCGCCAGGCGTCGATCGCCCCCGGGTCCCTGGCGATGAGCTCGTCCGACACCACGGCGAGGTCGAGCGTCGGCTTGCCCGCCGCACCGATCTCCTTGCTGCTGGTGAGCTGGGTACCGGTCCTGCGCAGCTCGTCCAGGGTGGGCAGCCACACATAGGCGGCGTCGATGTCGCCCCGCTGCCAGGCGGCGAGGATGGCCTGCGGCTGCAGATCGACGAGCTTGACGTCGGAGGTCTTCAGCCCGGCCGTGCGCAGGGCCGCCAGCAGGCTGTAGTGCGAGGTGGAGGCGAACGGCGTGGCGACGGTCCTGCCCTCGAGACCGGCGACATCGGTGATGCCGCTGCCCTTGCGCGCGACGAGGGCCTCGTTCTCCCCGGCGACGTCCAGGACCCACGCGACCTTGTACGGGATCGGTGAACTGCCCGATATCCCGCGGGCGAACGGGCTGGAGCCCAGCGCGGCGATGTCGAGCGACCTGCCGAGGAAGGCCTGGTTCACGGCGGCCCCGGAGTCGAACTTGATCCAGGTGACGTGGTAACCGGGCAGCTCCTTCTCCAGCAACTTTCTGTTCTTCACGAGCAGGTCACCGCTGGGGAAGGCGAAGTAGCCGATGCGCAGCCGCCGGGAGCCGCCCGCTGTCGCCGCCCCACCGGAGGAGCAGCCGGTGACGGCCGCGGAGACGGCGGCGAGGGCACCGGCCAGCAGGAGCCGGCGGGAAGGGCCTGGGGACACAGGGGACATGACAGGGCCGTTTCTGTGCTGGGACCGGGATCGGAAGGGGGTTGTGCGAGCGAAGGCTGGGGGCCGGTGCCGCGACGGGCTCGACGGCGTCGCGGCCGGCGGCCGGAAGAAGCCGGGGACGGGACGGGGGTGGTGCTAGGCGCGGCCGCGCCACGGCACGACGGCGCGTTCCAGCCGCAGCAGTAGGCCGTCGATGATCAGACCCGAGACACCGATGGTGATGATGCCGACCAGCACCACGGGGGTGTTGTTGTAGTTGGCGGCGTCCTTGACCATGCCGCCGATACCGGGCAGCCCGTTGACCAGCTCCGCGGCCACCAGCGAGGAGTAGGCCACGCCCACGGCGAGCCGTACCCCGGTGAGCGTCTCCGGCAGCGCCGAGGGGACGACGACGTCCGTGACCACGTTCCACCGCGAGGCGCCGAGGGCGCGGGCGGCCTCGGTCAGGCTCCTCGGCACGGCGGCGACGGCCGTGGTGGTCGACACCGCGACGGGAGGGAAGGCGGCCACCGCCAGCAGAGTGATCTTCGGCTCCTCGTTGATGCCCAGCCAGATGACGAGCAGCGAGAAGTACGCCAGCGGCGGCAGCGTCCGCAGGAAGGTGATCCAGGGCTCGAACAACGCGCGCAGCCAGCCGACGGTGCCCATGAGCAGCCCGAACACCACCCCGGCGGCGATGCCCAGACCGGCGCCGATCGCGATGCGGCGCAGGCTGATGCCCAGGTGCTCGACGAGGTAGGTGCCGTTGTACCCGCGTACTCCGTCGTGCGTCGTGGACACGTCGACGAAGGCGTCCCACACCTTGGCCGGCGGCGGCACCAGCGTCTCGCTCCAGGTGCCGCTCGCCGCCAGCAGCTGCCACAGCAGCAGGAAGACGAGGAGCGAGGCGGCCGGCAGCAGTACCGGGCGAGTACGCGTCCACAGCCGCCGCACCGGGAAGGAGGGCGCGGGCGGTACGCCGGCGTGCGTCCCGGAGGTGCCGGGCTCGGACAGAGGGGGAGTCGTGGACACGGGCGTCCTCCATGGGACGCCGGGGAGGAACGGCCTCAACGGGGGAAGGGAGCGGCCGGCCCCGGCGTGAACGATGCTGAACGATGCGGACGGAGCACCCCGGCAGGGCGCGGCACAGGCCCTCGTCCGGGTGACGTCACCGGACGACGAGGGGCGCGGGAACAGGCCGGATCAGCGACAACACGAGCCCGCACGCCGGCACAGGTCGATGACCAGGCGTCGCACCAGGGGCTCGGAGATCATGGAGTCATTTGTACAACAGGCGCACCCCGCGACCAAGAGCCATCCACTCTGTGGAACACGGAACGACGGCCGGCCACGGTCGCCGGGCCGGCGCTACGGGGGTGTCCGCGCGACGGCGCTGCCCATGCTGGCCGAGGCCGCCACACGCTCGGCCCCGGCCCGGTGGTTCGGCCGCCGCGCGCCGTCGCCTCAAGGCCGGATGAGGGCCTTGAGCACCTGACGGTCCGCCATCGCCCGGTAGGCGTCCGGGACTTGGCCGAGGGTGAAGCAGCGGTCGAAGACGCGGCCGGGGTTGATCGTCCCGTCCAGGACGTCGGGCAGCAGGTGCCCGATGTAGGCGCGGGCGGGGGCGGCACCGCCGGTCAGGGTGATGTTGCGCAGGAACTCGGCACGTCCGTACGGTCCCTGCTCGTACTGGGGGACGCCGAGCCGGCTGATGGTGCCGCCGTCCAGGACCGCGCCGAGAGCGGTGTCCAGGGCCGCGCGGGTGCCGACGGCCTCGATCACCTTGTGCACCCCGCCGGTCAACTCGCGGATGCGGGCGACGCCTTCCTCGCCGCGCTCGGCGACGACGTCACTGGCGCCGAACTCACGG
>NZ_JACBWZ010000033.1 GCF_013870595.1 Streptomyces sp. WELS2
CGACCTGAACGACCCGCACGCGGACAACGCCACCGCCCTCGTCGCCCGCGTCACCTGCTGAGGAGACCCCACCGATGGACCCCCGTCCGCCCCACCACCGACACCCGCGACCAGCAACGGCCGGGGTGGTCACGCGGCAGTGCCCCCGTATGACGAGCGCCAGGTCCTCGTCCGTCTCACCGACGACGGCGCGGACCGGCTCCGGGCGAGGCGCACGGAGCCGAGGGCCCCCGGACGGAGGCGTTGTCACACTTCAGCCCGCGGGAACGCCACGAACTCGCCGCGCGGCTCCAGCGCCTGGCCGACTCATCGGCGACACCGTCCCCCAGCCCGACCGGGACGACACCACACAGCGGTGGCACCCTCCGGGGACCTGCCGGATCACGCCGAACGTTGCCCCTTCGGTCAGCCGAGTCTGCCCCGACGGCCCTTGTACGGGCGGCGGTGATCCCCTATCAAGGGGACAGGACATCACTTCCGGTCAGCAGGAGAGTTTATGCACGCGCACGGCAAAGACCGGAAGGACGACCTCCACGACGAGCGGCTTCCGGCACGCAGGCCCACGGCTCCGGGCGCCGGTCCGGCGTCGGGCCTCACAGGCCTGCAGGGAAGCATCGGCAACGCGGCGGTGGTTCAGCGGATGCGGCGCGCGGGCGTGGCCCAGGAGGAGCAGGAGCATCGGCACGAAGCCGGTTGCGGCCACGGGGGGAGCGCGCAGGCCCCGGTGCAGCGGTCCTCGGTGCACGACGTCCTGCGTGGCGCGGGCCGTCCGCTGGACCGTTCCACCCGCGCGGACATGGAGGCCCGGCTCGACGCCGACTTCTCCGACGTCCGCATCCACGACGACCGTTCGGCCAAGAACTCCGCGTCGGAGATCGGCGCCCGCGCGTACACGTCGGGCAGTCACGTGGTCCTCGGCGAAGGCGGCCGGGACAAGCAGACCCTGGCGCACGAGCTGACCCATGTGATCCAGCAGCGCCAGGGGCCGGTCTCCGGCACCGACAACGGCTCGGGGCTGCGGGTGTCGGACCCGTCGGACCGCTTCGAACGGGAGGCGGAGGCGAACGCACGGCGCGTCATGAGCGGGCCCCGGCCGACCACGCATGCCGGTGCGGAAGAGGCGGTCCAGCGGGCGTCGGCGCGGCAGGCGACGGCCCGTACGGCGTCCGTCCAGCGGATGCCGAAGGCACCGAGGGCGAAGACCGGCGGCAAGAAGAAGGGCAGTACGCCCAACGCGAAGGACGAACTGATCAAGGAGCTGGTCCGGACCTGGGGCTGGACGGCGCACGGCGGGGCCCAGAACCGTACCCTCCACTTGACGAAGGCGCCGGAGGAGAACCAGACCGGGGGCCTGAACGCCACGGAGAAGATCTACAAGGGCTCGGGGAACACCCGTCCGCCGAAGGACTTCGCCTCCGCCCGGACCACCCAGAGCATGCGCTGGATCTCGACCCTCGCCAAGGAGTACCTCGGGAGCGTCACCTCCTCGGCCGCCGAGGAGGTGCAGGTGAGCGCGATCGGCACCGACCTGTACATCTCCGCCAACCGCAACACGCACAACGCGAAGCTGCGGGAACTCGCGGGGCGGCACGGCACGGGGAAGACGTTCGCCAAGGCCCTGGTCGAGCACTTCGGAGAACCCGACGCGGAGGCCCGGGACCGCTTCGCCCGCCACACCGGCAAGCTGTCGGACCGGGTGGCCGAGGGCGAGACCGAGAGCGGGGACTACGCCGAGATCGCGAGCATGACGGTCAAGGTGCCCGAGGACGTCTCCGCCGACGACGACGGCCTCCACGCCGAACGGCGACTGCAGAAACTCCAGGGCTTCGACCCGGCGAAGACGGTCGGCGTCAAGCGCCCCTGCGTCGTCTGCTACACCCAGATCTACGCCACCCCCGTCCAGAACGGCGACGTCGAGGTCTACCCGGGCCCGCTCTGGCCGAGCAAGGCGGCCAACAAGGGCATGGAGGACTACGAGGAGGAGAGCGTCAAGGACTACGCCAAGTACCTGCACGACCTGGTCGAGGCGGCCGGCGGTACCTACATCACCTTCACCCAGCAGGGCGACCTCACCTGGGACCAGAACAGCGACTCCGACACGGACCGCGAGGGCACGAAGGTCGGCGCGGACGCCGACGCCATGGAGGTCGACTCGGACTCCTGAGGGGCCCAGATCATCCAGGCAGGTCCAGCTTGCGCGGTTCGTGCCGGCCGACCGGGCGCAGGGCGTTCCGCGCGCGGTCGGCGCAGGCGCGGGCGCTTCACGAGGGCGTCACCACAGGCGCCGACGCGGTCATCGGCGTCGCCATTCGGGTCCCTGGCCACAGCGGTCATCAGCGGCCTTGTGTCAACGCCCGGTGGGCTCCGGCTGGTGGGAGGCGAGGGCCCAGATCACGAACACGTCGATGGCCATGACGATGATCGACCACAGGGGCTGGTACGGCAGGAACAGGAACTGCGCGATCAGGCTCAGCGACGCCAGCGCGATGCCGACCGCGCGGGCCCAGGCGGCCCGGGAGAGGATGCCCCAGCCCGTGACGGCGGCGATGACGCCGAGGATCAGCAGGATCCACCCCCACCCGGTGAGGCTGATCTTGTAGACGTAGTCGCCGATGCGTGCGTAGACGTCGTCCCTGGCGATCGCGGAGATGCCCTGGAGGATCGCCAGAATGCCGTTGACGAGCAGCAGTACGCCGGCGAAGGTGGCGCCGCCGACGGCCAAGGCGCTGTGTCGGGTGGGAGGCGGGCCGTAACCGCCGGACGGCTCTCCCGGGTGAGGCTGTGCGGTCATGGTCGCACTCCGTTCTCCCGTGGCGGGCGGCGTTCGCGGCCGCCTCACCTGCTTTGACTTTCTGCCCCCGGCGGCCTCCGGTCACAAGAGCTGAGCCGTTCGGGGAGGGTGTACACGCGTCGGCAGGGAGCCCGGCTCAGGCCGGTGCTCATCCGCTCCCGCCGCTCACTCGCCGTGTCACATGTCCGACTACTTCGAACACGCGCTCGTGGTCGCCGACGACGGACGCGTCGGGAGTGGGGTCAAGGGCGTGCAGACCGGTGTGGCGGCACCGATGAGTTCCACCAAGCCCACGCCCCCTGTGGGCGGGATGATCTTCGACCAGTTGTTGGCCACCCAGGCGTTGCCCGAGGGGTCGATCTGTACCGCCGTGAGGTGCTGGATCGCCTTGTTCCGGAAGCCCTGGGCGGGGGAGAGGACGGTGCCGGCGGACGCGCCGGACGGGCAGGCGGCGCCGTTCACTCCGCACAAGAGGGTGACGGAGGAATTGCCGAACCCGGCGACCCATACGCGGTCCTGGCCGTCGATGGCGACCGACCAGGGGAAGACCCTCTTGGGCAGCTGGTGCACGCCCGCGACGGTACCGTTCGGCCGGATCTCGGTGACTGCGCTGCTGAAGAAGTCGGCGACCCAGGCGTTGCCTTTGGAATCCAGGGCGAACCCGGTGGGACCTTGCAGCGATTCGTCCGTGACGGAGGTGACGGTCTTGAAATCACGGCCGATCACCGTGACGCTTCCGCCGACGTTGCTTGGCCGACCCGATTGCCTGATCTCGTCGAAGGAGAGGTGGCTGTTGGTGACCCAGGCTCGTCCCTGGCCGTCGATCTGGACGGCGAAGGGGTGGTTGAAGCTCTTGTCGGTGATGCTGATGGCCTTGCTCGGGTCGCCGTGGGGGTAGACCACGACGCTGCCCGCGCCGGGCTTGCCCTTGAGGCCGTGGGAGTTGGCGATCCATATGTTGCCGCGCTGGTCGACGGCGACGCCCTGGGGTTTGACGAGATCGCCGTTCTTCCACCCGGTGGAGGGGGACAGCGGCTTGCCGGAGGCGGAGTACTTCGACATGGCGTTGCCGCCGTAGCTGGGTGCCCACACCGATCCGTTGTGATCGATCGCGAGGCCCCAGGCTCCGGCCTTCATGCCGCCGCCGCTGATGGGGCTGCCCAGGACCGGCCGACCGGTGGGGTCTTGCACGGTGACGTAGGAGCTGGGGTCCCTTGTGCCCGGCTTCCAGTTGTTGGTCGCCCACACGTTGCCCTTCGCGTCGAACGCAATGCGTCCTGGCGCGTAGACCTGGGGAGCGGGGTAGCGCACTGCCATGATCCAGGACTCGGGCGCCGCGCCG
The DNA here is from genome assembly GCF_013870595.1 of Streptomyces sp. WELS2. Classification (GTDB taxonomy): domain Bacteria; phylum Actinomycetota; class Actinomycetes; order Streptomycetales; family Streptomycetaceae; genus Streptomyces. The sequence goes on from NZ_JACBWZ010000033.1 coordinate 4,134, forward strand.
AGGGCGGGAGTGAACACCTTCGCGGTACGGGCCAGGGCCGCCAGACGGTCCGGGGCCTGCGTGGGGTTGTGCGCCAGATCGAGGATCGCCTGCACGGTGTCGGCCGGCCGGGTTCCGCCGGACGGTGTCGCCAGTCGGGTGAGCTTGTCGCACCGGGCGTCGTTCGTCACGCAGAGCGACACGAGGTCGGCCAGCGTGTTCTGCGTGGCGAGCGTGTCGCTGTTGGCGCTGTCACCGGTAAGGGGCTTTCCGGCCTTGCCGGTTGTCGGGTCGGCGAGGTTGAACGAGGTCGCGGCGGCGTTCTCCAGCCCTGGAGCGGGCCCGGCGATGCCCTGCCGGTCGCTGAACTGGGCAAGGGCGTACGTTGCCGCGACGGTGGTCAGTTCGTTGACCGTCACCTTGCTCACAGTCCGCCCGGGTACACCGCCGCCGGTACCGAAGCCGACGACCGAGCGCAGTCGGAGTCTGTGCGCCTGGGGGGACGTGGCCTCCAGGTAGAGCACCCCGTCGGCAGGCTTCGTGTACGTGATCCGGAAGGATCCGTGCGCGTCGGCCGTGGCCTGACCCAACTTCCTGGCACCGGAGCGTGACCCGGCCATGAGTGTGACCTGGGAGCCTTTGAGCGGCTTCCCGGCCCCGGTGACGGTTCCCTGGAGCGGGAGCGACGCGGCACCGAACGCCGGTGCCGGCAGGGCGAAGGCGGCACAGGCCGCCGCGACGACGGCCGATGTCGACCGCAGGGCCACGGCCCACGTCCTGTCGTGGCGTCCCCTGCGCGTGCACAACGGGCGAACGCGGTTACCAAGGTTACTCATGATCGTCCCTCGCCGTGCGAACGGCGTGACGGGTCACCAGAGGGCATGGGACCGATTTCCGGCACCCTGAGCGTGAACCAGCAGACCCGCGCCCCCAGCAGCCAGACCACACCCAGATAAAGCCCCGGGGCGACTTCGCGTATTTCGTCGCGCACGCCGCGAGCCACCAGTGAAATTCGGGAGTAGTCGATGACGATGCAGTCCTGTTCGTCCATCAGGCTCGGCCCGGTATGGACCTGGGCCACAATGGCAAGCACATCGAACGCGGTCATCCGATTACTGAGATAGCCCGCGCGATCGAAGACCTTCCCCCGCCACAAGGCCATGCGCACCAGCCAGGCGAGCGGCTCCGCCACCCATCTGCCTCCCCACGGGACGATTCCCGTGCCCTCCAAGGGGCCGTGTGGGATTTCGCCGGGTGGACTGGTGCGGAACAGCTCCACCAAGCCCCCGTCCCCCATCTTGAGCAGGTCCTTCTCGGTGAGTGGCACAATCAATCCTCCCGGCGGTCACTACATACGTCACTCGGCACGTCACCCGCGCCTGAACGCAGTCCCGACTGGGAGCGCTACCGACTTGCCCAGTTTCCGGTCGGGTGTTTGGGAGATGGATCCGCCTGATTTACCAGACCAACACCTCCGATTGTCGGCGCTCCCGGTGAGAACCGCCACCGCTGCCGGGGCGGACGGCGACTTCCCGCGCCGCTGTCGGCACCTTCCGCCCGGAAGTCGTAGCGAGGAGCACCCGGCTTCGTCCGGGGGCGTGTCCGCCCTCGCTCACCGTCGCGACCGCCCGTGACCTACGCACGCCCCTGCGACCGTTCCGGTGGAACGCACGAGGCGGGCACCACCGTGCCGGGAGGTACTCCGGTTTTTTGCAACCGTGTCACGCCGGCGTCGGCTTTCGGTCGCCGGTGGCATCCACCGGCGGTCGCGACGCACCAGGGTGATCGTGGTCGGCGTCACGATGCCGAAGGCCACGGCTATGGGCGCGAGGCAGTACGCCATCCCTTGCCCGGCCACGCTCCGGGTTTTCGGGTGGGTGGAGCGGTGGCGGGGAGCGGTCGCTCGGTTGATGACCGCCTCGACGGTGGTGATCCGGTCCACCAGCGGCCCGGCTGCCGCCACGGCTCGGGTGAGGGGATCGTTACGGGGGCCGCCGAGGGTCTGCGTGCGGACGTAGGCCGCCTTCACCTCCGCACGGCGCGCCGCCTATCCGGCGGTGAGGGTGCCGCGGAGTTCCGCCGGTTTCAGCAGGTTGGCCTCGGCGTCCGTGGTGAGGATCCGGGCCTCGGCCGTGTAGTGGTCGTCGAGCCGGGGATACGGACGGCGGTGAGGGTGCCGGCCGGGAGGTTGGCCAGGTGCCGATCGGTGAGGCCTTGGCGTTCAGGGCGGCGAAGAGTGGGTCGAGCGCGGCGGGAACGGGTGACCTCCCGCGGCGAAGGTCGAGTGTTCTCACCGAAGCTTGAGCACCGGGTCACGCGAGACCGAATGGATGGGAGTCGGGTGGAGCCTCGCGCGTCGCGGGAGGCCGCGGGTCCCTTCCTCGGCGGCCCGGACCGTCAGGCCGCGCTCGCGGCACTCGAGCAGCTCCCCACCACCGGCTACGCCCGCGCCGGATCTCTACCCGGATCGTCCGGTTCGGTTCCGCGCCGGATTCAGCCCGGCCCCGGTTGCCGTGGCCCTCGGTCGGCTCGGCCCCGCCTGGGGCGCGGCCGTGACACCCGCCGCCCTCGCCGTACCCCTTCGCCGTATCCGGTGCGTCAGCTGACGGTCCGTCAGTGGGTGCGCCGGCCGGGGTGTTCCGGTCGGCGCAAGCGGGCCGGCGGCGCCGGCCCGGTGGCTACCGGAACGCTCGGGCGACGGCCGGTCCGCGCCGCCGGAGCGGGGCTTCCGGTGGGCCATGGTGTCCCGCCGGGGGCCGGCGCCGCATTCCAAGTCGCCGGAAACCCGCTGTGACCTGCCATTTCGTCGGAACGGAGATGGAGTTCCGGGCCGGCTCGAGTGGCCGTCACGGTGGACCCGGGTCAGCCTGGGAGACGTCCATCGAGCGACAGGAGCGAAACATGACCTCCGTACTCCGCCATCGCCACGGCCGTGCTCTCGGTACCGGCGTCCTCTGCGCGGCGCTGCTCTGCGGCGGAACGGCCGGAGCCTTCGCGGCGAACGCGGGCCCGAGCCCCAGCCCCACGGACAAGCACACGAGCATGAGCCCGAGCCCGTCGGCCATGCCCTCGATCACCGCCCGCGCCGACAAGTCCACGGTGAAAGCCGGTGAGACGGTGAAGTTCACCGGACGCACCAAGGGCCTGAAGGTGGGCAGTCCGCTGGTGCTCCTGCACGAGAAGGACGGCAAGTGGACGGCGCTCAAGGCGACCGCCAAGGTCAAGACGGGCAACTCCTACGCCCTGCTGGCCAAGTTGGACACCAAGGGCACCGAGCACCTGCGGGTCGCGAGTGTGACCAAGTCCGGGAAGGTCTATTCGCCCACCGTCACCGTCACGGTGCGCTGAGCCCGCGCACCAGTAGGTCCACAACGGCCGTGAACTCCTCCCCGATGCCGGGACGGACCCAGTCCCGGGCGTAGCAGGGGTCGTGGAAACGGCCGGTGGCCTGGAAGACGGCCCGTGCGGCCAAGGCCGGGCCGGGCACCCTCCAGGTGTCCGACCCTGCCCCCGCCGCGATGATCCCGGTCGATTGGCCGGTGAGATCGGCTACACCGGCGACCCGGTCGCGGCCCCCTCACCGGGGCCGGGTCCTGCAAGAGGGAGCGGAGTGCCACCTCGCCGCTGAGGTCACCGCCACAGCCAGCCGTCTCGCAGCCCACCCCACGGTTCCCGCCGAGCCCACGGATTGCCCAACTGATGCACAGGGACCGACCCGCGCGTTCCCGCTGAGCAGACTGCCACAGGGCCGGTGCGGCATACACATACCCTCTGGGGCGCCCGGTACGCCGCATGTGCCGGCGGTACGGCAGGGCGCGCCTCCTCGCACGACGTGGGGCCCGGCCGTCACCGGCCGGGCCCCGTGCTCGCTATGAACCGCGCTTCTCGCGCCGTGCGCCCGTACCTACCACCGGTACCAGCGCCTCTTGCGGCCCGTGCCGTCCGCCGAGCGTACGACGAAGCCCAGGAGCCACAGGACCAGCACGATCACCGCGATCCACCAGAGTGCCTTCAGCGCGAAGCCCGCGCCGAAGAGGATCAGGGCCAGCAGAAGAACCAGAAGCAGGGGAACCATCGTTATCAACCTCCCGGCCACCGGATGCCCTTGCTTCACCTCTACAAGCACACAGAATGCGAGTTAACTTCACGCGCCGACGGGCATACGCGCGCCGCGCACGGTTCCCCCTGGACGGTTGCCGCACCACAGCGGCACCTTGCCGGTCATTCGCCGCGCATCCGCGACGAGGGTTTGGCTGCGCCGTGCCGGGTCATGCGCCAGCCAGAACGACTCACCGAATCGGAGGAGGGCTGACCATGACCGCCAACGAGAAGGCGCGGGCCAAGGCCGAGCAGGCCGTCGGCAAGATCGCGCGGGCGGTGGGACGGGCCACCGGAAACACCAAGCTGGTCGCCAAGGGCGCCGCCGCCGAGGCCATGGGCAAGGCCCGGGGGAACAAGGAGTCGCTCAAGGAGACCGGTCGCCGCTGACCTGCTCCCCCAGACCGTGTCGGCAGGCCGGACCCTGGTCTGCCGACACGGTGTTCTCGTCCCGCGGAGACGGTGGACGCGCCGTGCGGCCCGCCCGGTGACTTCGACGGTCACCCGGAAGGCCCTGCCGCCGGCGCCGGATCACCGGGCACGGGTGTGTCGGTCCGGCGGCATCCACCGGGCCTCCGGAGGCTGTTCCGTCACCGGGGCCGCCACGGCGGTCTGTTCGTGGACGGTCGTGCCGCAGGCGTACCCGGAGCCCGCTTCGTGAACGGCCGCGTGCCGTCGGTCTGTCAGAGGACGCGGAACCTCCACCGCATCAGGTTCTCCGCGCCGGTTTCCGGTACGCGATCGGGGCATCCGGAGGACAGGAAGGAGGGCTGCCGGATGACCACCTCTCGCGGGCCATGTCCCGTCGGGCGAAGACATGGCTGCTTCCGGGCCGACGCGTGTGCTGCCGTTCGCCGAGCCGAAATGGCCGTACCGCCGTGCGTCAAGGGCCTTTCCCGGTACGGCGACGCACGATCACCCGAGCCTCGCTCTCCTCACGTCCTCAAAGGCCATCAGCCGTTACGGGGCGGCCGCGGACATCGAGGTCGTCGGCCCGGAGAAGGACGCCAACCCGCCGGATGCCCTGCACGGCGCCCATCCCGTGCACACCGACGAGTCCGCCGAACTCCCATGGACACGAGGTTTGTCGACGACTGGAGGACCGCATGGCCCGTATCGCCTTGTCCGCACGCGCAGGCTCTCGTGGCCGCGCGCCCCGAACGAGTGCCCTCGCCAGGTTCGGCCTCCGGGGCCGGGCCAGGAGGGAGGTGCAACCCTCCGAGGGCACCCGAAAGACCTCGGTGACGAAGGCGAGCGGGGACGGCGGACTGTTCCCGAGGGTGCGGGCGTGGCGGTGGGGCGGCCTTGCCCGGGGCGCTAGGGCGGGCAGGGCGGGCGATGCCCGTGCGGCCACTGCGGCGGGGGCTGCCGGGGAAACGACGGTCCGGCGCTCCCACCGCCGACATGTACTCCCTTGGCCGGTCCGGGTGTTGGCCATGCTCTGCGCCTTCGTCTTCATGGTGGCCTTCGCCGCCGTACTGGCCAAGGTCACCCTGGAGCCGTCCCCGGCCTCGGCTTCCCTGACGCACAACAACCTGCACCCCGGCCGCTCTCTCAGGGCCTACCTCGACCAGCCCGAACTGCGGGACACCGTGAAGCAGATAGGCGGCAACCTCCTGCTGGGCGTGCCGTTCGGGGTACTGCTGCCGGTGCTCGCCACGGGGGCCCGGGGGTTCTGGCGGGTGATGCTGCTGACCGCAACGGTGATGCTGTTGGTCGAGATGGCCCAGGGTTTCCTGGTCACCGGACGGGTCTTCGACGTGGACGATGTCATCCTCAACACGTCCGGCGCGTTGGCCGGTTACCTGTTGCTGGGGCGCAGGCTCGGACGGGTGCACGATCGCCGCGAGGGCGCGTGACGCGAACGGCGGGGCGGAGCGGGCACGCTGCGCCGCGGGTGGCCGGTCCGGTGGTGGAGAAGCGCCAAGGACGCCGCACAGGGGTGGGCCGCGGTGAAAGCGGCGGCATCGACACAACGCGTCAAGCCCGGAAACGGCAAAGCCGCCGGCACCGCGACCAGGAGCGCCGCCGGCGGCCCCGCCGGCGCACGGGTACGGAAGACGCGGGCTATGCCGGGACTGCCCGCGAGCCAGTCGGCAGCCGTGAACGAGGGGGTGCTTCCCGTCGTCGGCCCGTGAGGGAAGCCGGCGCCGTCACCGCGCGCACCAGAGTGTGCGGCCCCGTGTGCGAACGGGTTGCGGCCGTGCTGCTCGTGATCGGCGCCGCTGTGCGACAGCGCTCCACCACCGGGGCGGCCGCCGGTCAGGTGCCTGGCGGGGTGGGACGCAGGGCGAGGAGGGCGATGTCGTCGGTGCTGCCGGCGCCGAGACCGAGGATCAGTTCGTCGCAGAAGACGTCGAGGGGGGCCTGGGCGAGGGCGGCGGTGTGCCGGCGCAGGCGGCCCAAGGCATCGCTGAGGGATTCTCCCGGGCGTTCGATCAGGCCGTCGGTGAACATGAGCAGGGTGGAGTGGGCCGGCAGCGGGGCGCGCGCGGTGGTTCTGGGAAGGGTGCTGTCCACGCCGATGAGCAGGCCGGAGGCGGACTCCAGGTACTGGGTGTGGCCGTTGGGACACGTCAGGAGCGGGGGGAGGTGTCCGGCGGATGAGTAGTGCGCTTCCCATGGGCCGTCGGGCAGGCCTTTGACGACGGCGTAGGCGCAGGTCGCGGTGGAGTGCGGGTACAGGGTGAGGGTCGCGAGGTCGAGGCGGCGCAGTACCTCCGCGGGCCGGTCCTGGCAGTCGACGGCGATGCCGCGGAGCATGTTGCGCAGTTGGCTCATCGTCACGGCGGCGTTCAGATCATGCCCGGACACGTCTCCGATGACCACGGCCGTGTCGCCGTCGGGCAGGGTGAAGGCGTCGAACCAGTCACCGCCGACCTGGGCGGTGGTACTGGACGGGGCGTAGCGGGCGGTGATCTCCATGGACGGGATGTGCGGGAGGCGGGGCAGGAGGGAACGCTGGAGCCGCTCGGCCGTGTTACGGGTGTGCTGGTGCAGACGGGCGTTGTCGACACTCAGCGCGATGCCCTTCACGAGGTCGGCGACGAGGAGCGCGTCCTGTTCGGTGAAGGGGTCGTCGTGGCCGGTGCGTACGACGATCAGGGCGCCCAGCACCTCGCGGCGGGCCCGCAACGGCGCCATGATCGTGCTGTCGGCGCCCAACTGCTCGAACAGCCTCAGCTGCTTGGCGTCCAGGGCGCTTTCCGCCTGGTCCGGTGAGGGAATGTCGGTGATCAGCAGGGGCCCCGCGCCGTTGAGTACCCGGGCCAGCGGTCCTCGCGCGTTCTCGGACACCGGGGGCAGCCTGCCGAGGTCCACCCCGGCGCCCAGTGCCCGAGGGTCGCGGTGGACGACGCAGATCCGTTCGGCATCCCCGTGCTCGTCGAGCAGGTCGACCACGCACCAGGTGGCCATCTGCCGGGTGAGGACGTGGCACACTCGGCGCAGTCCCTCGCGCAAGTCGAGTGTGCTCGACAGCGCACTGGTGGTGTCGGCGAGCAGGATCAGCCGTTCCCAGGACCGTGTCGCCTTCTCACCGCCGCCCCGCGGCGCCGCCGCCGCGCCGGCGTGCAGCCGCACCGAGGGCCCGGAACCGTGACGCGATACCGGCCGGTCCTCCCCGGGAGCCGTCGCCCGGGGCATGAACTGGCCGACCCGTACCGTGCGGCCGTCCACCGCCTCCTGGCTCCGGACGTGCAGACGCACATGGACCAGACTGCCGTCGCGGTGCAGCGCCGGAAGGGGGATGGACCGGCCCATGATGCGGGACCGGCCGGTCAGCCGCAGCCCGGTGAACCCGGCACGATGACGCTCGCGCAGATGCTCGGGAATCAGCACGGTCAACGGTCTGCCGATCAGCTCGTCGGTCTGCCATCCCAGCAGGTCGGCCAGAGCGGCGTTGGCCGCGATGATCCGGCCGTCGTCGTCGGCCGCGACAGTCGGGACATCGCTGTCCTCGACATCGCCGGCGTCCCACGGCGCCAGTTCGACGGAAGTCGCGTCCGGCATGCCGGGCAGCAGCGTCCACGCGGTGGGCGGACCTCCGGAGAGCTGGGTGACCAGCTGGTCGAGCACCCATTGGCAGTGGCTCCGCACGTGCGGCGGAGCCGGGAGGGTGAGCAGGGCCCCCAGCTGCGCCGCCGCGTCGCCTTGTTCGAGGACGTGCCGCAACGTGTCCACGGCGGGCGCGGCCTCCAACGGGAAGGCGATGTCCAGGGTCACCGTGGCGCCGCCGGTGACCGTCTCCTCCAGTGCGGATGTCATGCACGCGTTGATCACGTCGGCCACGTCGTGGGCCACGAGCAGCTCGGGGACCGACACTCCGGCGTGCTCCTCGACGCCTGTGGTCAACATCAGTTCGCGCAGCATCTCGTCACCGTGCTGCTGCGCCGCGCGGAACACGATGTACGGCATGTCGATCAGCGTCACGGTCGCGGTCCGTCCGCACAGGGGCACGGACTCCCACCCGGACGTCGGCGGCGCCGGGGCTTTGGGCCACAGCTCGAACCAGACCGTCTTGCGGCCCTCCCCGACGTGGGCTCCATGGCTGGAGGCCAGCTCCTCGACCACGGCGAGGCCCCGCCCCGTACCGGCATACGGCCTGGGCTCGCGCGGCACGAGCGGGCGGTCCGGCCGTCCGTCGCCCACTCGCACCCGCACCTGTCCCTCGTGCGACCAGATCCGCACCTCCACCTCGGTTCGCGCGTGCAGCACCGCGTTGGTCACCAGCTCACTGGTCAGCAGCTCGGCGGTGTCCACCACCTCCGGCGCGACACCGCGCAACGCCGACCGCACGAACCGCCGGGCCAGTGGTGCACTGCGCGTCTCCGGAGGAAAACACCGAAAGAGGACGCCGGATGGGCTAGAGCTGTTCATAGCACCATCAATCCCTCTGAGGAGCGCAAATCTAACTTGCCCGTGCGGTGTGATCCACCGGTGTGGGGGCGTCTCCCGCCCCACTACCGCGACGGTGTTCGCGACAAGGGGGGGCGAGCCGGCCGCTGGTGCGGTTGTGGGTGAGGACGTCGGTGATGTCAGGTCGTGGGCGTGTGAACCGGGCCCGGTGCGCGGGCTGTTCGCGCACGTCCCGGCAGGCCGGAGCTGTGTGACGCGGCTCGGCGACACGGCGTACGTGACCATCGGCGGCTGCGGCTCAGGCCCGCCTGAGCGCCGCCTCGGCAGCGGCGGCGAAGTCGTCGACGTCCTCCTGCGTGGTGTCGTAGGAGCACATCAGCCGTACCTCGCCGCGGCTTTCGTCATTGAGGTAGAGCGTGTAGCGGTCCGCAAGGCGGGCGCGGGCCGCCCGAGGCAGCGTCGCGAACACCGCGTTGGACTCGACCGGACGGCTGACCGCCACTCCCTCCACACGGGACAGGTGGATTCCCAGCCGTGTGGCCATGGCGTTCGCGCGCCTCGCGTTCCGCTCCCACAGGTCCCCGTCGAGGAGCGCCTCGAACTGGACGGAGAGGAAACGCATTTTGGAGGCGAGCTGCGCGGAGCGTTTGCGCAGATACGGCATGCCCGACACCCGGGACGGGTCCAGGGCCACCACGCATTCCCCGAACAGCAGTCCGTTCTTCGTGCCGCCGAAGGACAGGATGTCGACCCCCGCGTCCGTCGTGCAGGCGGACAGGGGGACTCCCAGGGACACCGCCGCGTTCGCGAGGCGCGCGCCGTCCATGTGCACGGCGAGGCCATGGGCGTGCGCACGGGCGGTCAGGTCACGGATCTCCGCGGGGGTGTAGCAGGTACCCAGTTCCGTGGCCTGGGCCAGGGAAAGGGCCCGGGGCGGGGCGGAGTGCACGTCGTTCGCCTCCGCCACCGTCCTGTCGATCACTTCCGGGCTCAGCTTGCCGTCCACGGCGGGCACGCCGAGCAGCTTCAGCCCCGCCATGTGCTCCGGACCACCCCCCTCGTCCTCGTTCAGGTGGGCCTGCTCGGCGCAGATCACCGCTCCCCAGCGGCTGGTGACGGCCTGCAGCGCGATGATGTTGGCTCCGGTTCCGTTGAAGACGGCGAACACCTGTGCGTCGGGCCCGAAGTGACGGCGGAAGGTGTCCTCCAGGTGAGCCGTGTAGCGGTCCATGCCGTAGGCCTGCTGATGGCCGCCGTTGGCCACGTGGAGCGCGGAGAGGATCTCCGGGTGGGCACCTGAGCAGTTGTCGCTGGTGAAATCCCGCCGTCCGGGGTCGTGGCGCCGGACGGCGGCACCGACGGGCGGCGTGGACGGCACCGGACGCGTCACGGGGGACGCCGGAGGCCGTACCCGCGGCGGTGCCCCTTCCCTTCAACCCCCGGCGACGTAGGACCAGTACGGTTCGACGAGCACCCCCAGCTGCCGGGCGGTATGGAGGACGCGGTCCGGTTCCTCTCCCCGGTCGAGGCCGTACTCGAGCACCCGGAGAGTTCCCTCGGCGACCTCGGGCGGCGGCCGGTCGCCCCAGCTGTCCATGTAGGTGAGGACGGGACGGGGGACGTCCGGCAGCCGGCGTGCGGCGGAGACGAGGCCGGAGAAGAGGGTGCACCAGGTGGAGAGGTCCGTGTGGAGGTAGAGGGCGGCTTCGGCGGGGCCTGCCTGGGTGCCCATCCAGGTGAGGTCGCGCACGACCCGGAAGAGACCCTGGTCGACCGGTACCGGCGGGATGTCGCCACCGGTGAGGCCGACGGACGAGGCGGCTTCGCGCAGCAGCCCGCGAGCGGTGGCGATGGTGTGCAGGGCGAAGGAGAACAGGGTGGCCGGGATCTCGTGGCGGTGCCGGGACACCAGCAGCGCGTACGTGGAGAGTTCGGCTTCCTGGCACTGGTACTCGGCGAGCACGATGCGCTTGAAGTGTTCGGTGTCTATCTCCCCGGTGCGGGCGAGTTCGACGAGCCGGTTCCCGCTGACGAACCGTTCGACGTCCGGTTTCATCGCTTCGATGAGTTGTTCGGCCTTCATGTGATCTCCCGTGTTCGATCGGTGGGATGAGGGGCGGGGCGCCACCGGGCGCGGAGCCACCGGGACGGGGCCGGACGGTCCGGTGACCATCCGGCCCCGCTGGAAGACGTACCGGCTGCGGCCGGTGGCGGTGATGTCCTCGAACGGGTCGCCTTCGAGAGCGACGAGGTCGGCCGTGGCGCCGGGGGTGATCGTGCCCAGGTCGGGGCGGTCGAGAAGGTCCGCGGCGACGCAGGTGGCCGCCCTCAGGGCACGCAGGGCGGTGTACCCGTGGGCGAGCATGGTGGGGAACTCGCGCCAGTTCTCCGCGTGGGGGAACATCCCGGCGTCGGTGCCGAAGGCCGTCTTCACGTTCGTCCGGGCGGGCCGCAGCAGTCCTTCGCGCAGTGCCTCGGCGTGTGCCCGGTAGTTGGCGCGGACGGTCGCCGTGGAGCCGTCCCAGAAGTCGTCGTCGTCCAGCCGGTCGAGGAAGTACGTCTGGGCGTACTGGGTCGGCACCAGGAACACACCGGCCTCCTCCATCACCCGGTAGGTCGGCGCGGTGGCGAAGCAGCCGTGTTCCACACTGCGCACTCCGGCCTCGACGGCGCGCAGGATGGCACGGTCGGTGAAGAGGTGCGCCGCGCAGGGAAGTCCCAGATCGCCGGCGGTGGAGACGATGGCGTGCATCTCCGTGCTCGAGTACGCGGTGCTGGTGGGGCTGTCCACGGGTGAGGAGAAACCGCCACCGCCCGCGAACTTGATCCAGTCGGCGCCGGCCCGGGACTGCTCGCGCACCGCGCGGCGCAGCCCTTCGACGCCTTCGGCCAGCGTGCCGATCTGGTGCCCGTACCGCAGCGCGAGGTCGGGCTGTTTGTCCCCGTGGCCTCCGCGGGGCGACAGGATGTTGGGCGCCGCCAGAATGCGAGGTCCCTCGACGAGGCCGTCCTCGACCGCCCGGCGCAAGGACACGTTCAGGGGCAGGTGGGCGCTGCCCAGGTCCCGCACGGTGGTGAAGCCGCGGTGCAGCAGTGCGCGCAGGACGGGCACCGCGGTGAGGGTCTGGTAGGCGGCGGGTGCCGTCTCCGCGGCTTCGTCCAGGAGGTGGACGTGGCAGTCGATGAACCCCGGCAGGAGGGTGCAGCCGGGCATCTCGACGACGTCCGTCTCCGGGCCGGCCGGGAGGGCGTGTCCGATCTCGGCGATCCGGCCGTCGCGTACGAGGACGGACAGGCCGTCCACCGGTGTGTCCGCGACCGCGTCCCACACGCGGTCCGGCCGCAGCAGCAGGTCTCTGACGGGGGGTGCGTGCATGGATACCTCCGGGACGGCGGTGCGGGGGCGGGTCGGGCGGGCGGGGACCGGCCACTGTGGGCAGGGCGCCTCGGGGGCCTGGCGGTGTCCTTGGTCAGGAAACGGTGAGCGGTGTGTACCGGGGGTCGTCCCACAGGTCGCCGGGTCCGGGGTTGCCCGGTTCCGGCCGGGCGCCGAGTTGCCGCAGGACTCCCCAGGCGGCGTTCAGGCCGGAGGCAAGCGCGTGGTCGAGCCAGCCCGGGGACCACGAGGTGTCGTCACCGGCCAGGAAGAGGGCGTTCGGCGGTTCTCCCGGTACGGCCGCCGTGCCGTTGAAGTCCTTCATGAAGTGGGCGAACAGATCACGTTGGTAGGAGTGGTCGCCCGGACACGAGAAGCGGCTCAGACCGCGGAAGTTGCGTTTGTCCTCCCACGACACCGTCACCGTCGCCGCCGTGTCGGTGTGGGCGCGCAGCTCGTCCGCCACCTCGGGGTGGATGGCGGCGAGATCGCGGACGAAGAGGGCGAGACGTTCCTCCGGGGCGGAGGGCGCCACCTTCATGGCGTCCTGCGCCCAGGTGAAGCTGAGGTCCACCACACCACGCCGGCCCCCGGGTCCGCGCGGTGGGCCGTAGTCCACGGTGTAGGCGGCCCTCGGCAGCCGGTCGGTGAGGGTGACCCCGTCCATGGACGTTCCCTCCCAGAAGGGACTGTCCACCACGAGCGCGGTCTTGGAGGACTGCCAGTAGTGCAGCCGGCGGACGGCCCGCCACAGGCGCGGGCCGAGCGCGGGGGTGTGAGCGGCGGTGGAACGCACCTCCACGCCGGTCTCCAGCAGACGCAACTGGGGGGTGAACACGGCGGCCGCGTACCGTTCGCTGCGCCCGTCCTCGCTGTGCACCACGACCCCGCGAGCGGCGTCCGGTTCGACGTCGATGGCGCGCACCGCGGGACGCAACACACCCCCGTTGGCGGCCTCCAGACTGTGGGTACGCCCGTCGGGGCCGGTGGTGCGGTGTGCCCAGAAGCCCTCGGCCAGGCGGCTGACGCCGTCCGGCGCGTACAGCAGTCCGCTTCCCTCGGTGCACAGCAGCAGGCGCAGGATCTCGATCACGCTGAGCTCGAAGAAGGCGTCCCAGACCGCGGGTCCTATCCCGGCGGTGCCCAGCAGCCGTGCCTGGTCATGGCTCAGGCCCGCGCCTTCCGGGTCGCGCAGGAAGCGGTAGAAGGACCACATCTCGAACCTGGTCAGCACCGTGCGCCAGCGGCGGCGCACCGCGCCGAGGTCACGGGCGGCGACGTCTCGCTGGATCTGGACGAAACCGATGCGGGCAAGCGCCCGCTGCCAGCGTGTGTGCGCCTCGCGGAACTCCTCGTTGAGGTCGTAGAGGTCCTCCAGGCCCCTCGCCGGGTACTGCCGGCCGTCGACGTCGAGCACGGTCAACGGCGTGGGATCCGCGTAGTTGTCACGGAAGGGCTCCAGCCGTACGCCGAACGTGTGACCGTACTGGCGCAGCAACCGTGCCGATTCGGGGAACCGCAGGCAGCCCAGTTCCACGACGGCGCTGTCCGCCTCGTCGAGTCGCCGGCTGTACATGCGGCCGCCCAGACGCCGGCCCCCCGGCCCGTCCTGGCTCCGTTCGGCCTCGTACACGACGGGCCGGCAGCCCGCTCGCAGCAGCTCGTAGGCGGCCGCCAGCCCGCTGCCGCCCGCTCCGATCACGGCGACGCGCGCGCCCGCGGTCCTCTCGGGCAGCCGTCCCATGCGCCGGCCGTCACCGACGTGCGCGGCGTAGTCGAAGGGGAAGTCGACCTGCAAGTCGCTGGCGGGCGGGGGTGTGCCGGGGCTCATCGCTGACTCCGTCGGGGAAGGGCGGGAAGGTTCCAGGTGTGCACGGGGCGGGCTGCCTCGGCGAGCCGGGCGTAGCGCACCGTCAGCTCCTCGAGGAGCGGGTCGGGCCGGCCGGCACCGGTGACGCGTGCGCCCCTGTCACCGGTCCGCCCGGCCTGACCGGCCGTCCGCAGCGCGGTGGCGCCTTCCGGTGCGGGCGGGATCACGTCTCGTTCCGGTGCCGTGGCGGTGAGCCCGGCTGTCTCCCGGTCGGTGTTCGGGGCGCGCTGCTCCCGTCGGCTCAGTGCCTCCAGTGTCCGCTGCTGCCACCACGCCCCGGTACGGCCCGACGCCGTCCGGCGGTCCAGCAGGTCCAGCAGGGCATCCGCCTCGGCGGCGTCCACCCCGGCGGTGACCAGTCCTTCCCGTGCCTGCGGCAGCAGCTCTTCCACCAGGGCGCCCGCCTCGTGTCTCCGGGGCGCCGAGCCGGGTGAGGGCCACCACAGGCTCGCCCGCAGACCGTCACGCGCGGCCCGGTAGAAGTTCTCCCTGGCGTGGGAGAAGGGAAGCTCCCCGGCCACATCGCGGCCCTCGGCGGCCAGGGAGAGGGTGAGACCGACCAGGAACGCCGTGTTCGCCGCCATGTCGAGCGGGGTCGGCCCGGAGGGGAGTGCCCTGAATTCGATCCGCAGGTGTCCGAGCGGGTCGTACACCGGCCGGTTCCACGGCCACACGGTGCTCACGTGCAGGCGCAGTTCCTCCAGCGAGGGGCAGCCGTCCGGCGAGACGTCGTCGTCCTCGGCCGGGGGAACCGACGGAAGCAGGACGTCGTAGCCGCGCACGGCTTCCTCGAACGCCGCGAGCGGACCACCCCGCAGCCAGGCGTGCCCGAAACCGACCCGCGGCCGTGAAGTCCCGCGGCAGCTCGCACCACGCTCCCCGAAGCCCTGTTCGTACACCGCGATGCGGGCTTCCTGCCAGCCGCGCCGGCCCAGCGGGAAGGGCGAATTGCCCGCGGCGGCCAGAGCCGGTCCGGTGGCGAGCTGGGCGGCGTTGTACGTGGGGCAGAAGAGGTCCGGGGCCACGGTCAGGTGCACCTGCCAGGAACAGGCCGCGCCCTGGACCGCCACGGACTCGGCCCGCAGCAGTCCCTGCTCGCCGTCCCCCACGCACAGCGGGAACGGCGCGGGACGCCGCCGGGCCCAGGCGCGTTCCAGCGCGTGGTAGCGCGGCAGGTCGGTCAGCGCCCGTGCCGTCAGGTCGGCCGGTGTCAGCGTGGGCAGCGTCCCGATCGGTACCGCCCGGGCGCCGTGGCGCGGCAGCGACCAGGCGGTGATCCGCGCCAGCGCCCGGGCTGCCTGCGCGGCCAGCTCCGTGAACGGACGCCCCCGCAGAGGAACCGGCTCCAGGTTGGCCTCGAGGTTGAAGCGGGCCACTTCCAGGGCGAGACCGTCGTCACCCAGTCCCTCGCGTACGGCCGCGTTCACCGGGACGGGACGGCCGTCCGGCCCGGCGAGCGACAGCTCCAGTTCGGCGCCCAACGTGCTCGGCACCTGTCCGAACCCGGGCCGGACCACCAGCTTCTCCAGCGCGGTGAGGCAGTCCGCCAGGCGGACGCGGAACCGTGCGTACTCCTCTTCCGTGAATGCCACTCGTCCGACCTCGCGGCCCATGTCCACTTCCTCCCGTACGTGACCCCGCCCGACCGTGTTCGTTCCCGAGGCCCTCATCCGGCCGTGGCGACCGCCCGCCACCAGGACCGCAGCGCCGGTTCCATCCGCACCGCACTGCGCGTGATCCACTCTTCGGGTTCGTCGCGCGCCCTGCCGTACTCGATGACCTCCAGGACGCCGTCCGCCACCTCCGGAGGGTTCTCGCGGTAGGCGCCGATGTACTCGATCGCGGCCTCGGGAACCTGCTTCGCCTCGCTCAGCACGTCGGCCAGAACGGCACAGGTGTTGCACCACAGGGTGAAGTCGGTGCGTGCCACGAGAGCGGCTTCCGCCGCTCCGGCGTGCAGAGCGACCCAGGAGATGAACTCGGTGAAGCGCCGCACCGGTTCCAGGCGGGGAGCACGGCGCATCTCGTCGGGCGAGAGGCGCAGCGCGGGCGCGAGACCGTTCACCATCCGGTGCCGGGCCCGCATCAGCTCGTGCGCGACGAAGGAGAAGAACCCGCCGGGCACCTCGTGCGGGTAGCGGGCCAGCAACAGGCCGTACGCCGTGAACTCGGCCTCCTGGGACTGGAACTCGGCGAGGGCGAAGCTCCGCAGGTGTTTCTCCTCGATCATCCCCTCGCGGGCGAGGGAAAGGAACTCGTTGGCACTCAGGTGCTCGGGGAGGTTGATTCCCACGGTGTCGATGAACTCGGTGGCAGGCATGGAGGGGACTCCTCGGATCGGGAGACGACATGTCGTGACGGGCGTGGGTCGCGTCAGGCACGACGCCGGCCGTCCGGGTCGCGAGCGGAGACCGGCGAGCCGCGACGGTCCGCGGCCCCGCCGAAGCCCGGCGGCGGTCCGTACACCGCGTCGCGGGCCGCCGTCCGGCGGGCGCGGTGCACACGGCCGGGCCTCGCTCCCGTATGTCCCGCACCGCTCACCTGTTCTTGCATGGTCATGGCCGGTACTCCGTTCCGGACGCTCCGTCACGCCGACGGGGAGAGGGCGAAAGGGCACCCGCCGCTTCCCTGCAGAGGCCATGCCGACTTGTCACCCACGCCCCATCGGCCCCGGCACCCAGGCGGAGCGCCGGGCGGCACTCCTTCGGACCCTGTACCGGCTCCCCGGGGGCGTGCGGCGCACACCCGCACGGCGCCGATGAAGCGTGAACGCGTTGAACGCGCGCCCCGTGTCAGCCCCCGCGCGACCCCCTCACCCGTACGGCATCCCACACCGCGCGGTCGTCTGTCCTGCATCACAGGGTGGTCCCATGAACGATCCGCTCTTCGACCGC
>NZ_JACBWZ010000330.1 GCF_013870595.1 Streptomyces sp. WELS2
CTGCTGGGCCGCGGCCTTCTTCTCGGCAGGGGCCTCGGCGGCCTTGGCCGCCTTCTTCTCGGCGGCCTCCTCGCCGGTGCGCGCGCGGGAGGTGGCCCGGCGCTTCGGCTTGGTCTCGGTGGCGGTGTCGGCCTTGGCGGCGGGGGCTCCCCCGGCGGCCTGCGCCTCCTTGATGACCTCGATCAGCTGGCTCTTGCGCATCCGCGCGGTGCCCCTGATCCCGAGGCCCGAGGCGACCTGCTGCAGCTCGGCCAGCACCATGCCCTCGAGGCCGGTACCGCGGCGCCGCCGGGAGCCGGCACCGGTGGCAGGCGCGGAGGCGTCCGTGGCGGGCGCGGCAGCGGTCTCCTCGACACGTGCGCCCATCAGATCGGTGGTGTCGCTCACGAAGGGTCCTTCCCTGGAGCGGACGTCGGCCTGTCTGGCTCGGCGACCGGTTGTGCTGTCCGGCTACGGTCCTGTCTTCTGTGAACCGTGCCGGGGCGGTGGTCCGCCAAAGCGGCGGAAGAAATGTGCGGTGATGGCGCTTCCGCGAGCCGTGGCACCCAGTGTCACGTGGCGTGGTAGCACCGATTCCGAAGCTCCCCCAGAGGGGGTACACCTACCGGCGGCCCGCTCAGTGTCCGCATCCGTCGTACTGCCCAGGTACGGCGCACGGAACACGGAGTGGCCCGGGAGGCTCCCGGAAGAATGTCTGTCCCGGACGGGGACACGAGGCACCTCGCCATGGTGGGGTCGGGTGCAGACTTGAGATTAACACTACCGGATCCAACAAACATTCCCCCTCTCCAAATCCGGCAACCGTGTGTCAGGTCGCAAGCGGCAGCACGCTCGCTCCCTGGACGTCCAGGTCCAGCCGGTTGGCGGCCCAGCCCTCACCCGCGAGGTGGGAGACCTTGTCGGCGCTGTCGGCGTCGGCGAGGGCCATGACGGTGGGCCCGGCACCCGAGATGACGGCCGGGATGCCGTCGGCGCGCAGCCGCTCCACGAGGGCGGCGCTGTCGGGCATGGCCGGGGCCCGGTACTCCTGGTGGAGGCGGTCCTCGGTGGCGGGCAGCAGCAGTTCGGGGCGCCTGGTGAGGGCCTCGACCAGCAGGGCGGCGCGGCCCGCGTTGGCGGCGGCGTCCACGTGCGGCACGGTGCGCGGGAGCAGACCGCGGGCGGTCTCGGTCAGTACGGGCTTCCCGGGCACGAAAACCACCGGAACGATGGAATCGTGCGGCTCCATCCTGATGGCGCGGGCGGTGCCGGCCTCCATCCAGGACAGCGTGAAACCGCCGAGCAGACACGCGGCCACGTTGTCCGGGTGGCCCTCGATCTCGGTGGCCAGTTCCAGCAGCGCGGCGTCGTCGAGGCGGGCCTCGCCGCCTATGGTCACGGCGCGGGCGGCCACGATGCCGGCGCAGATGGCGGCGGAGGAGGAGCCGAGGCCGCGGCCGTGCGGGATGCGGTTGGCGCAGACGATCTCCAGACCGCGGGGCTGTCCGCCCAGCAGGTCGAAGGCGGTCCGCAGGGAGCGGACGAGGAGGTGGCTCTCGTCCCGCGGCAGGGTCTCGCTGCCCTCACCCGCGATGTCGATGTGCAGCCCGGAGTCGGCGACCCTGACGACCACGTCGTCGTAGAGCCCCAGCGCGAGGCCGAGGGCGTCGAAGCCCGGGCCGAGGTTGGCGCTGGTGGCGGGCACGCGCACCCGGACGGCGGCGGCGCGGAACGCTGGACCGGCCATCGCTCGAAGACTCTCCTTGAGCTGCGTTTACGGTCGAATGACGCTCGATGGTTTCGATGGTCACCCGGTGGACTGCCGATGACTGACGTACGAAGACCCGTCGGGCCGCGGAGACGGCGCGGCGCCTGCCATGCGCGAGGGCATATGCGGTAGGCGGGTTCGGTACAGCCTATCGAAGGAAGGTTCTGTGGCGACATAGGGCGCACAGGAGGCGCACGATGCGTGTCGTAAGCCCCCTGTGCACCTTGTCAGGGATTTCGCCGGTCCGGGGTCGCTCAGGCGAGGCCGAGGCGCTCGGCCGCGGTGGCGGCGTCGACCGGGACGGTGACCGGCTGCGGCGCGCCGGCGACGGCCCAGTCCGGGTCCTTCAGGCCGTTGCCGGTGACCGTGCACACGATGCGCTGGCCCGGATCGACCTTGCCCTGTTCGGCGGCCTTGAGCAAGCCGGCCACCGAGGCGGCGGAGGCGGGCTCCACGAAGACGCCCTCCTGCGCGGCCAACAGGCGGTAGGCGCGCAGGATCTCACGGTCCGTCACCTCGTCGATGGCGCCGCCGGACTCGTCCCGGGCGGCCAGCGCGTGGTTCCAGGAGGCGGGGTTGCCGATGCGGATGGCGGTGGCGATGGTCGACGGGTCCTTGACCACCTCGCCGCGCACGATCGGGGCACTGCCGGAGGCCTGGAAACCCCACATGCGGGGGGTGTGGGTGGAGACGCCGTCGGCGGCGTACTCCTTGTAACCCTTCCAGTAGGCGGTGATGTTGCCCGCGTTGCCGACCGGGAGGACGTGGATGTCGGGCGCGTCGCCGAGCATGTCCACGATCTCGAAGGCGGCCGTCTTCTGGCCCTCGATCCGCACCGGGTTGACCGAATTCACCAGCGCCACGGGGTAGTTCTCGCTGAGCGAGCGGGCCAGGGTGAGACAGTCGTCGAAGTTGCCGTCGACCTGGAGGATCTTCGCGCCGTGCACGAGGGCCTGGCCCATCTTGCCGAGGGCGATCTTGCCCTGCGGCACCAGGACGGCCGAGACCATGCCGGCCCGCACCGCGTACGCGGCGGCGGAGGCGGAGGTGTTGCCGGTGGAGGCGCAGATGACGGCCTTCGCACCCTCCTCCTTGGCCTTGCTGATCGCCATGGTCATGCCGCGGTCCTTGAAGGACCCCGTGGGGTTGGCTCCCTCCACCTTCAGGTGGACCTCACAGCCCGTGCGCTCGGAGAGCACCTGCGCGGGCACGAGGGGCGTGCCGCCCTCACGGAGCGTCACGACCGGCGTGGTGTCGGAGACGGGCAGCCGGTCCCGGTACTCCTCGATGATTCCGCGCCACTGGTGGGTCATTGCTGGTTACTCTCCTTCAACCCGCATGATGCTGGCGACACCCCGCACGGTGTCGAGCTTGCGCAGCGCCTCGACGGTCCCGGACAGGGAGGCGTCAAGGGCCCGGTGGGTGACGACGACGAGGGAGGCCTCGCCGTCCTTGCCCTGCTGCCGAACCGTGTCGATCGACACGCCGTGCTCGGCGAAGACGGTGGCGACCTGGGCGAGCACGCCCGGTTTGTCGGCCACGTCGAGGCTGATGTGGTACCGGGTGACGACGTCGCCCATCGGGGAGACG
The DNA here is from genome assembly GCF_013870595.1 of Streptomyces sp. WELS2. Classification (GTDB taxonomy): domain Bacteria; phylum Actinomycetota; class Actinomycetes; order Streptomycetales; family Streptomycetaceae; genus Streptomyces. The sequence goes on from NZ_JACBWZ010000330.1 coordinate 3,338, forward strand.
GTCAGGTCGGCGTAGGCCGACTCGCCGGGGCCGGTGGCGCCGCTGAGCCGGTTGCGGCAGACGGCGACGAGGTCGCCGAGGACGGCGGAGGCCGTGGGCGCGCCGCCGGCGCCGGGGCCGTAGAACATCAGCTGCCCGGCGGCGTCGCTCTCGACGAACACGGCGTTGTACGCGCCGCGCACGGAGGCCAGCGGGTGGCTGAGCGGGATCATGGCGGGGTGCACCCGCGCGGTGACCGACGTGCCGTCCTTGGAGCGCTCGCAGATGGCGAGCAGCTTGATGGTGCAGCCCATCTCCTTGGCGGAGCGGAAGTCGGCGGCGGTGACCTCGGTCATGCCCTCGCGGTAGACGTCGTCGAGGCGGACGCGCGTGTGGAAGGCGATGCCGGCGAGGATCGCGGCCTTGGCGGCGGCGTCGAAGCCCTCGACGTCGGCGGTCGGGTCGGCCTCGGCGTACCCGAGGGCGGTGGCCTCGTCCAGGGCCTCCTGGTAGCCGGCGCCGGTCGAGTCCATCTTGTCGAGGATGAAGTTGGTCGTGCCGTTGACGATGCCGAGCACCCGGTTGACCTTGTCGCCGGCGAGCGACTCGCGCAGCGGCCGGATCAGCGGGATGGCACCGGCGACGGCGGCCTCGTAGTAGAGGTCCTTGCCGTTCGCCTCCGCCGCCGCGTGCAGGGCGGCCCCGTCCTGGGCGAGCAGGGCCTTGTTGGCGGAGACGACGGAGGCGCCGTGCTCGAAGGCGGTGGTGATGAGCGTCCGGGCCGGCTCGATCCCGCCGATGACCTCGACCACGACGTCGATGTCCCCGCGTTTGACCAGGGCGGTGGCGTCGGTGGTGACGAGCGCGGGGTCGATGCCCTCGCGGGCCTTGCCGGTACGCCGTACGGCCACGCCGGCGAGCTCGACGGGGGCCCCGATGCGGGCGGCGAGGTCGTCGGCGTGCGTCGTCATGATGCGCGCCACCTCTGAGCCGACCACTCCACAGCCCAGCAGCGCCACCTTCAGCGGACGCGTACGCATCATCCGACCTCGTTTCCTCATACCGTCTACGATTGAACCAGTCTCACTCACCGGACGGGAGTTTCTACCCTTCGTCCGGATCGTGAGACATCTATTTCATTTGTACGGGGGCGGAAGACCGCAGATCTTGCGCTCTTCCGGCCCCCGTCGTTCCAGGGGGTGTCACCCGACGTCGAGACGCAGGAGGTCCTCCTCCGTCTCGCGCCGGACGATCACCCGGGCCTCGCCGTCCCGTACCGCGACCACGGGCGGCCGCAGGACGTGGTTGTAGTTGCTGGCCATGGACCGGCAGTACGCGCCGGTGGCCGGCACGGCGACCAGGTCGCCCGGTGCCAGATCGCCCGGCAGGAACGCGTCCTTGACCACGATGTCCCCGCTCTCGCAGTGCTTGCCGACGACCCGGGCGAGCATCGGCTCGGCGTCGGAGGCGCGGGAGACGAGCGCGACGCTGTACTCCGCGTCGTACAGCGCGGTGCGGATGTTGTCCGACATGCCGCCGTCGACGGAGACGTAGGTCCGCAGCCCGTCCAGCGGCTTGACCGTGCCGACCTCGTACAGGGTGAAGGCGGTGGGTCCGACGATGGCCCGCCCCGGCTCGACGGAGATGCGGGGCGTGCGCAGCCGGGCGGCCTCGCACTCGCGGGTGACGATCTCGGTCAGCGCCTTGGCGATCTCGTGCGGCTCGCGGGGGTCGTCGGCGCTGGTGTAGGCGATGCCGAGGCCGCCGCCGAGGTCGATCTCAGGCAGTTCCACGCCGTGCTCGTCGCGGATGTCCTTCAGCAGGCCGACGACCCGGTGGGCGGCGACCTCGAAGCCGGACATGTCGAAGATCTGCGACCCGATGTGCGAGTGGATCCCGATCAGCTCCAGCCCGTCGAGCTGGAGCGCCCGCCGCACGGCCTCCGCCGCCTGCCCGCCGGCCAGCGGGATGCCGAACTTCTGGTCCTCGTGGGCGGTGGCGATGAACTCGTGGGTGTGCGCCTCGACGCCCACGGTGATCCGGATCTGGACCTTCTGCCGCTTGCCGAGGGACCGGGCGGTGTGGGCGACCCGCACGATCTCCTGGAAGGAGTCGAGCACGATCCGCCCGACACCGGCCTCCACGGCCCGGCGGATCTCCTCGACGGACTTGTTGTTGCCGTGGAAGGCGATGCGCTCGGCGGGCATCCCGGCGGACAGCGCGGTGGCCAGCTCGCCACCGGAGCACACGTCCAGGTTCAGCCCCTCCTCGTCCAGCCACCGCACGACGGCCCGGGAGAGGAACGCCTTGCCGGCGTAGAACACATCGGCGTCCGGGCCGAACGCGGTGCGCCAGGCACGCGCACGGGTGCGGAAGTCGTCCTCGTCCAGGATGTAGGCGGGCGTGCCGAACTCCTCGGCGAGCCGGGTGACCGGGATCCCCGCGACGGCGACCACACCGTCGTCGCCGCGCGTGACGGTCTTCGACCACACCTTCCGGTCCAGGGCGTTGAGGTCGGCGGGCGGCGCCGGGTGGTGCCCCTCGGGCAGGACGTCGGCGTGGCGGGGCCCGGCGGGATGGGCGGAACGGCTCATGACGTGATTCTCAGACTCTCTGTCTCTCTCCGGGACGCATCTGCTCACGCGCCTCAGAGATGTTCGGGTGCGTCGATGCCGAGCAGGGACAGGCCGCCGGCCAGCACCGTCCCGGCGGCTTCGGCGAGGGCCAGCCGGGCGCGGTGGGCGGCCGAGGGTTTCTCGTCACCGACCGGGAGCACGCGGGGCAACAGGGGCAGCACGGCGTCGGCGACGGTGACGAGATGCCGGGCGAGCCGGTCCGGGGCACGGTGGGTGGCGGCCCCGGTGAGGATGCGGGGGTGGTCGGCGAGGGGGGTGAGAAGGGCGGTGCCGCCCACGGCGCCCTCACCGGGCTCCCCCTGCGCCGGCTGACCGGAACCCTCCGCCTCACCCGAGTCCCGGACCCGCTCGCTTCGTTCGACTGCGACACCTGGGACGACATCGCCGACGCCAGGACACGCATCAGGGAGCATGGGTACGTGTTGGATGAATGGATCTCCGCAGTCAAGGACGAGCTGGGCATCGACCTGGACGTCGACACCGGCGTCCTGCTCGACCTGGCCCGTGACGCCGCCCACGGCGTGGCCCGCCCCGCCGCCCCGCTGACCACCTTCCTCGTCGGCTACGC
>NZ_JACBWZ010000331.1 GCF_013870595.1 Streptomyces sp. WELS2
GCCCAGGTAGGCGGGGGAGTGGCCGAGGCGGTCGACCACGGCGTACACCGCCGTACCGGCCAGCGAGGTGAACAGCATCGTCAGGCCGCCCGCCAGGACCAGCGGGCGCAGCGCCGGGTGCCCCCACAGGTGGCGGGTGCCCTCGGCGGTCTCCCGCCACCAGCCGGTGCCGGAGGGTACGGGCCGCTCCTCGCGGATCCGCAGCAGGGCGCACATCCCGGCCGCGAGCGCGAAGCTCGCCGCGTCCAGACAGGCCACGGCGGGGCCGCCCCAGGCCGCGTACAGGCCCGCGCCGGTCAGCGGGGCGACGAGTTTCATGCCCTCGGTGACCGCCATCCGCAGTCCGTTGAAGTCGCCGAGCAGGCCGGCGCCGACCACGGTGGTCACCAGCGCCGACTCGGCGGCGTCATACACGGTGCCGACGGCGCCGTACACCAGCAGCACGGCGTACAGCAGCCACACGCGGTCCGGGGAGTCGACGGCGAAGAGCACCGGGAGCAGCGCGGCGAGGCCCAGGTTCAGGCAGATCAGCAGGGGCCTGCGGCGCATCCGGTCGGCGAGCGTGCCGAGTGCCGGTCCGGCGAGCGACGGCGCCCACATCGCGAGCATGCACAGCGCGGCGAGGGCGTCGGAGCCGGTCATGTCCTTCACCCACACCCCGGAGGCCAGCCACAAGGAGGAGGTGCCGAACCCGGACACCACCACGGCCCCCAGGTACAGCCCGGCATCACGGTCCCGCAGCACGCGGAACGCGGTCGGAGAAGTCGTCATGCCCGCCCATCGTGGGCCTAAGGCGGGGGGACGGGGATCGGGAGGATGCCCGGGTCCGGGCGCGGGGAACGGTCCCGGCGGCCCCGTGCGTCTGAGTACCCGGGGAGAGGCGCCCCCGTCCGCCTGAGTGGCCGAGCCGCCCCGCCCGAGCATCCCGGCCGGTCCGCCGCCGGCCGCCGCACCGGTTCACCGACCGCATGACCAGGCCGTACACCAAAGACCAGCCCGGTTCCCGGAGTCCGGTGGCGCCCGCCGCCGCCACGGTGCTGCTGTTCCCGCCCGGCCTCCTCGCCTTCGTCCCCGGCGGGCCGTCCGGCCCGGCACCGACGCCCGCGGCCCGTGCCCTACCCGGTCCTCACGCTCCCCGCCGGGCGAACCGGAACCCGTGTCGCCGCAACTTCCTTTGTCAGAAGCATTGACGGGACATCCGGCCCCTCCTACCTTCAACGCGTCGTACTTCGTACGTCATATATGAGACGCGATATGTGAGATCCGAGAGGGCCGCATGACCTCTGTGCCCACCCCGATCCCGTCCCGCACGCAGTACGTGCTGGACGCGATCAAACACCGCATCCTCACCGGGAAGCTGACGCCCGGTCAGGCGCTGGTCGAAACGGAACTGGCCGCGCAGTTCGGGGTGTCCAAGACCCCGGTGCGCGAGGCGCTGAAGACCCTCGCCGGAACCGGCCTGGTCGTGATGAGCCAGTACAAGGGCGTCACGGTGCGCATGGTGGACGCGGACATGGCGCGCGAGGTCTACGACGTACGGCTGCTGCTGGAGCCGGAGGCCCTGCGCCGGGCCGTGACCCGGGGCGCCTCCCTCGACGCCGCCCGCGACGCGCTGACCCGCGCCGACGACGCCACCGACACCGCCGAACGCTCCCTGACCAACCGGGAGTTCCACCGCGCCCTGTACCTGCCGTGCGGCAACCCGCTGCTCGCCCGGATGCTGGACCAGGTCCGCGACCAGGCCGCCCTCGTCTCCGCCGTGGCCTGGGCCGCCGACCCCTCCTGGGAGCGGGAGGCCGCCGAGCACCGGGAGATCCTGCGGCTCGCCCTGGACGGCGACGCGGACGGGGCCGCGGGAGCCCTGCACGCCCACATCGCGTCCTTCGTCCGCCGGGCGTTCCCCGAGCCCCTCCCCACGGAAGGCGAGCAATGAGCAGCGTGACCTTCGAGGCCCAACGGGCGGCCCTGGCCGACGTGGTGGCCATCCCGGTGACCCCCTTCGCCGCGGACGGCACCGTCGACACCGCCACCCACCGGGCGCTGCTGCGCCGCCTCCTCGACGGCGGCATCACCACCCTCACCCCGAACGGCAACACCGGCGAGTTCTACGCCCTCACCCCCGAGGAGCGCCGGCTGGTCGCCGAGCTCACCGTGGACGAGGCCGGCGACCGCGCCGCGATCCTGGCCGGCGTGGGCCACGACCTGCCCACCGCGATCGCCTCCGCCCGGCACGCCGAGGGCCTGGGCGCCCGGATGGTCATGGTCCACCAGCCGGTGCACCCGTACGTGTCGGCGGCCGGCTGGGTCGACTACCACCGCGCCATCGCCGAGGCCGTCCCCGAGCTGGGTGTGGTGCCCTACATCCGCAACGCGGAGCTGCCCGGCGCCCGGCTCGCCGAACTCGCCGGCCACTGCCCGAACGTCATCGGCGTGAAGTACGCCGTCCCGGACGCCGCCCGGTTCGCGGCCTTCGCCCGGGACGCCGGCCTGGACCGCTTCGTCTGGGTGGCCGGACTCGCCGAACCGTACGCCCCCTCCTACTTCTCCGCCGGCGCCACCGGCTTCACCTCCGGGCTCGTCAACGTCGCCCCGGCCGTCTCCCGGAACATGCTGGACGCGCTGCGCGCCGGCGACTACCCGGCCGCCATGAAGGTCTGGGAGCAGATCCGCCGCTTCGAGGAACTGCGCGCCGCGCACGGCAGCGCCAACAACGTCACCGTCGTCAAGGAGGCCCTCGCCGCGCTCGGCCTGTGCCGCCGGGACGTCCGCCCGCCCAGCAGGCCGCTGCCCGAGGACGAGCGCGCCGAGGTCGCCGCCATCGCCGCCGGATGGTCCATATGAACGCGACCCCCAAGCGCCCCGGGGAACTGCGCAGCCACCAGTGGTACGGCACCGACGGGCTGCGCTCCTTCAGCCACCGCGCCCGCACCCGCCAGCTCGGCTACCTGCCCGAGGAGCACCTGGGCAAGCCGGTCATCGCCATCCTCAACACCTGGTCGGACATCAACCCCTGCCACGTCCACCTGCGCGACCGCGCCCAGGCCGTCAAGCGCGGGGTGTGGCAGGCGGGCGGCTTCCCCCTGGAGTTCCCGGTCGCCACGCTCAGCGAGACCTTCCAGAAGCCGACCCCCATGCTCTACCGCAACCTGCTCGCCATGGAGACCGAGGAGCTGCTGCGCTCCTACCCGGTCGACGGCGCCGTGCTCATGGGCGGCTGCGACAAGTCCACGCCCGCGCTGCTGATGGGCGCGGCCTCCGCCGACGTCCCCGCCGTGTTCGTGCCGGCCGGTCCGATGCTCCCGGGCCACTGGCGCGGCGAGGTCCTCGGCTCGGGCACCGACATGTGGAAGTACTGGGACGACAAGCGGGCCGGTCTCATCGGCGACTGCGAGCTGGCCGAGCTGGAGAGCGGCCTGGCCCGCTCGCCCGGCCACTGCATGACGATGGGCACGGCGTCCACGCTCACCGCGGCGGCCGAGGCGCTGGGGGTGACCGTGCCGGGCGCGTCCAGCATCCCGGCGGTGGACTCCGGGCACGACCGGATGGCGGCGCGGGCGGGCATGACCGCCGTGGAACTCGTCCACCAAGGCCGCAGGCTGTCCCGCATCCTCACCCGGGAGGCCTTCGAGGACGCCGTCACCACCGTGCTCGGCCTCGGCGGCTCCACCAACGCGGTGATCCACCTCATCGCCATGGCCGGCCGGGCCGGGGTCCGGCTCACCCTGGACGACTTCGACCGCATCGCCCGCACCGTCCCGGTCCTCGCCAACGTCCGCCCCGGCGGGCGGAAGTACCTGATGGAGGACTTCCACTTCGCCGGCGGCCTGCCCGGCTTCCTGTCCCGGATCACCGACCTGCTCCACCTGGACCGGCCCACGGTGTGCCACGACACCCTGCGCGAGCAGCTCGCCGGCGCCCGGGTCCACGACGACGACGTCATCCGCACCCGGGACAACCCGGTCGCGAGCGAGGGCGGGGTCGCGGTGCTGCGCGGCAACCTCTGCCCGGACGGCGCGGTCATCAAGCACATCGCCGCCGAGCCGCACCTGCTCGAGCACACCGGCCCGGCCGTCGTCTTCGACGACTACAAGACCATGCAGCGCACCATCAACGACCCCGCGCTCGGCATCACCGCCGACAGCGTCCTGGTGCTGCGCAACGCCGGTCCCAAGGGCGGCCCGGGCATGCCCGAGTACGGCATGCTGCCGATCCCGGACCACCTGCTGAAGCAGGGCGTGCGGGACATGGTCCGGATCTCGGACGCCCGGATGAGCGGCACGAGTTACGGCGCGTGCGTGCTGCACGTGGCCCCCGAGTCCTACGTCGGCGGCCCGCTGGCCCTGGTGCGCACCGGTGACCTCATCACGCTCGACGTCGCGGCGCGCACCCTGCGGCTCGAGGTGGACGACGCCGAACTGGAGCGCCGCAGGGCCGAGTGGGCCCCGCCGCCCGTGCGCTACGAACGCGGCTACGGCGCGCTCTACAGCGAGCAGATCACCCAGGCGGACACCGGCTGCGACTTCGAGTTCCTCGCCCGGCCGGGCACGGTGCGGGACCCGTACGCGGGCTGAACCGCACGCGATCACGGCCCCGTACGGCCGAGATCCCGAACACCGATCGGAAAGCGCTTCACCGAGAACGGAGAACAGTCATGGCCCAAGCCGCAGCCGTGGCGAAGCCGCCCGCGCCACCGAGGCGGCGCCGTGCCTCCGCCACCCCGCGCAGGCTGCCGTATCTGCTGATCGCCCCGGCGGTCCTGCTGATGGTGGGATTCATCGCCTACCCGGTGCTCAGCGTCTTCTACTACAGCCTGCGCAACTACAACCCCACCAAGCCCTGGCGGAACGGATTCGCGGGCCTGGACAACTTCACCCGGGCCTTCGCCCACGACCCGCAGTTCTGGGACACCCTGACCTTCAGCGCCAAGTGGGTCGTGGTGGAAGTCGCGTTGCAGCTGCTGTTCGGGCTCGCCCTGGCCCTCATCGTCAACCAGACCTTCGTGGGCCGGGCGGTGGGCCGCGCGCTCGTCTTCTCCCCCTGGGCGGTCTCCGGCGTGCTGACCTCCGCGATCTGGGTGCTGCTCTACAACTCCCAGACCGGCATCAGCCGTTACCTCGCCGACGCGGGGCTCGGCTCGTACGGCACCAGCTGGCTGTCGGACACCTCCACGGTGTTCCCGGCGGCGGTGGTCGCCGACCTGTGGCGCGGGGTGCCGTTCTTCGCGATCCTCATCCTCGCCGACCTCCAGTCCGTCTCCAAGGACCTGTACGAGGCCGCCGAGGTCGACGGGGCGAGCCGGTTCAAGCAGTTCCGGCACATCACCCTGCCCCACCTGAAGGACGCCATCGTCCTGTCCACGCTGCTGCGCGCGGTGTGGGAGTTCAACAACGTCGACCTCCTCTACACCCTGACCGGCGGCGGCCCGGCCGGCGAGACCACCACCCTGCCGCTGTACATCGCCAACACATCCGTCGACGCCCACAACTTCGGCTACGCCTCCGCCCTCACCACGGTGGCGTTCGTGATCCTGCTCTTCTGCTCGATCGTCTACCTGCGGCTGAGCAAGTTCGGAGGTGAGTCCAGGTGATCACCGAGATCGCCCCCGCTCCCGAGCGCGTGGCGGCCGAGCCCGCCCGGCCCGGCCGAAAGCGCCGCGCCTGGGACCAGGTCCCGCGCTGGCAGATCTACCTCCCGCTGACCGTCTACCTGCTGTTCACCCTGATCCCCTTCTACTGGATCCTGCTCTTCGCGCTCCGCCCGGCCGGCTCCACCTCCCTGGTGCCCTGGCCGATGACCTTCGAGCACTTCGAGAAGGTGTGGACCGAACGCAGCTTCGGCACCTACTTCACCAACAGCGTCTACGTCGGCCTGGCCACCCTCGTGCTCACCACCGTCGTCGCGCTGGCCGGCGGCTACGCGCTGGCCCGCTTCGACTTCCGGCTCAAGCGCGGCTTCATGCTGGCGCTGCTGTGCTCGCAGTTCGTGCCCGGCGCGCTGCTGCTGGTGCCGCTGTTCCAGATCTTCGCGAACCTGCAGATGATCAACTCGCTGGGCAGCGTGGTCATCGCCGAGACCGTCTTCCAGCTGCCGCTGTCGATGATCCTGATCAGCGGGTTCATCCGGAACGTGCCCTACTCCCTGGAAGAGGCCGCCTGGGTGGACGGCTGCAACCGTCTGACCGGCTTCCGGATCGTGGTGCTGCCGCTGCTGCGGCCCGGGCTGATCGCCGTCGGCTCCTTCGCCTTCGTACACGCCTGGAACCACTTCCTGTTCGCCCTGATGTTCCTCTCCGACCAGGGCAAGCAGACCATCCCGGTCGGCCTGAACACCCTGATGAGCGCCGACAGCGTCGACCTGGGCGCCCTGGCGGCCGGCGGCATCATCGCGGCCGTGCCCGTGGTGATCGTCTTCGCCTTCATCCAGAAGTGGCTGATCACCGGCTTCAGCGCGGGGGCGGTGAAGGGATGAGGCGCCGGCACCTGCCCCCGGTGACGGCCCTGGCAGGCCTGTTC
>NZ_JACBWZ010000332.1 GCF_013870595.1 Streptomyces sp. WELS2
CGGCGGGGGCGCGGTCTGGTTCGGCATGCGCCGCCGCGGCTGAGCCCCGGCCGGCCGGAGTTCCGGGCCCGGTGATCAGTCCAGTACGGCGATCTCGGCCGCGTCGAACTCCACTCCGACCAGGGCGCCGGGCTCGGGGGCGTCCCGCAGGGCGCAGGCCGCCTCCAGCCGCGGGCCGTCCGCCGGCTGGAGGTGGACGGCCACGTGGGAGCCCTTGAACGTGCGGGCGGTCACCGTGCAGGACAGGCCCTGGTCGGCGGGGACCAGCCGGACCCCGGCCGGGCGGACCAGGACCGTACGGCTGCCCTGCGCCGAGCCGTCGGGCACCGGCAGTTTGCCCCAGGGGCTGTCGGCGGCCGTACCGGCGACGGTCGCCGGCACCACGTTCTCGAAGCCGAGGAAGCGGGCCACGAACGCGTCGGCGGGCCGCTGCCACACCTCGACGGGCGTCCCGGACTGCGCGATCCGCCCGTCCCGCATCACCACCACCCGGTCGGCCAGCGCGAACGCCTCCCCCTGGTCGTGGGTCACGGCGAGCACGGTCGTGCCCAGCCGGCCGAACAGCTCCCGCAGTTCCACCACGAGGCGTTCGCGCAGCGAGCGGTCGAGCTGGCCGAGCGGCTCGTCCAGCATGAGCAGCCGGGGCCGGGGGGCGAGCGCCCGGGCGAGGGCCACGCGCTGCTGCTCGCCGCCGGACAGGGCGGCCACGGCCCGCCGCTCGGCCCCCGGCAGACCGACCAGGTCCAGCAACCGGGCCACCTCGGCGTCCCGTTCGCGCCGGCCGACGCCGTGCATCCGCAGCCCGAAGGCCACGTTGGCGCCGACGTCCCGCTGCGGGAAGAGCTGGTGGTCCTGGAACATCAGGCCTACGTCGCGCCGGTGCGCGGGCACCCCGTTCTGGTCCCGGCCGTCCAGCAGCACCCGCCCGAAGTCCAGGGGCTGGAGTCCGGCGACCGCCCTGAGCAGCGTCGACTTCCCGCTGCCGCTGGGCCCGAGCACGCACACCACCTCGTGCTCGGCGACCTCGAGGCCGACCCGGTCCAGGGCGTCCCGCCCGCCGAAGCGCACGGTCGCGGCATCCAGGCTCAGCAGCATCTAGAACTCCCCCGTCCGGTCGGTGCGCAGCCGCTCCAGGACGAGCAGCGCGACGGCGCACACCACCATCAGAATGGTCGAAAGGGCCATCGCCTGGCCGTAGTTGAGATCGCCGGGGCGGCTGAGCAGCCGGGCCACGGCGACCGGCAGGGTGGGGTTGTCGGGCCGGGCGATGAACACGGTCGCCCCGAACTCGCCGAGCGACACGGCGAACGCGAAACCGGCCGCGACCAGCAGCGCCCTGCGTACCAGCGGCAGGTCCACCTCCCGCCACACCCGCCAGGGCGAGGCCCCGAGCACGGCGGCGGCCTCCCTGAGGCGTGCGTCCACCGCGCGCAGCACGGGCAGCATGGTGCGGACGACGAAGGGGGCGCCGACGAGGGCCTGGGCGAGCGGCACCAGGATCCAGGACTGGCGCAGGTCCAGCGGCGGTTCGTCGAGGGCGATCAGGAAGCCGAAGCCGACGGTGACGGCGGAGACGCCGAGCGGCAGCATCAGCAGCGCGTCGAAGCCCCGTACCAGCCGTCCGGCGTCGCGGCGGGCCAGCGCGGCGGCGGCGAGGCCGCCGATCACGACGGCTATGGCGGTGGCGGCGACGGCGTACTGGAGCGAGGTCCACACCGCGTGCACGGGCGCCACCAGGAACGTACCGCCGTCCGCGTCGGTCAGCGCCCGGTAATAACCGAAGCCGGGTGCGTCCAGGGAGCGGCGGACGAGGACGCCGAGCGGCAGCACCAGCAGCAGGGCGACGGTGGCGAGGACGGCGGCGAGCAGCGCCCACTGCCCGGCCCCGCGCGGCCGGCGGGCGGTGACGGAGGCGTCGACCAGGCGCAGCGCGGTCTCCCGCCGCCGTACCGTCCAGGCGTGCACGGCGAGGATCGCGCCGACGGCGGCGAACTGGACGAGGGTGAGGACGGCGGCCGTGGACAGGTCGAAGGTCTCGGAGGTCTGCCGGTAGATCTCCACCTCGACGGTGGAGAAGGTGGGGCCGCCGAGGATCTGGACCACGCCGAAGGAGGTGAAGGTGAACAGGAACACCATCAGGGCGGCGGCGGCCACGGCGGGCCCGAGCGCCGGCAGGGTGACCCGGCGCCAGGCCGTGAACGGCGAGGCGCCGAGCATGCGCGCGGCCTCCTCCTGCCGGGGGTCGAGCTGGGCCCACAGCCCGCCGACGGTGCGGACGACGACCGCGTAGTTGAAGAAGACGTGGGCGAGCAGGATCGCCCACACCGTGGTGTCCAGCCGTACCCCCCACAGCTCGTCCAGCAGACCGCCCCGCCCGACCAGGGCCAGGAAGGCGCTGCCGGCGACGACGGTCGGCAGCACGAACGGCACCGTGACGACGGCCCGCAGCACGTGTCTGCCGGGGAAGTCGAGGCGGGCGAAGACATAGGCGGCGGGCAGGGCGAGCAGCAGGGTGAGCGCGGTCGAGGCGAGCGCCTGCCAGGTGGTGAACCACAGCACGTGCCGGATGTCGGGGCGGGTGACGACGTCCGCGATCCGGCCGAGGTGCCAGGCGCCGTCCGTCTTCAGCCCGCGGGTGACGATCGCGGCGACGGGCCAGGCGAAGAACAGCGCGAAGAACGCGACGGGCAGGGCCAGCAGCCCGAGCCGCGCCGCGCTCCCGCGCCGGCCGCGCGCCTTGGCGGTCACTTCAGTACGAGCGACGTCCACGAGGAGACCCACTGGTCGCGGTTGGCGGCGATCTTGTCGGGGGCCAGGGTCTCGGGGTCCTTGGCGGCCGGACCGTACTCGGTGAAGTCGGCGGGCACGGCGGCTCCCTCCACGACCGGGTAGACGAACATGTTCAGCGGCATGTCCTGCTGGAACTCCCGGGTGAGCAGGAAGTCGAGGAACGCCTTGCCGCCCTCGGGGTTCTTCGCGTGGCTCAGCAGCCCGGCGTACTCGGTCTGCCGGAAGCAGGTGCCGTACGCCACCCCGGTCGGGGCGGTGGCGGGCCGCTTCTTGGCGTAGATCACCTCGGCGGGCGGGGAGGAGGCGTACGACACCGCCAGCGGCCGGTCGCCGCCGGCCTTCCTGCCCTCGGAGGAGCCGGAGAACTCCTGGTAGTAGGCCTGTTCCCAGCCGTCGACGACCTTGACGCCGTTGGCCTTGAGCTTCTTCCAGTACTCCGGCCAGCCCTGGTCGCCGAACTTCGCGGCGCTGCCGAGCAGGAAGCCGAGGCCCGGCGAGGAGGTGGCCGCGTTCTCGGTGACGAGGAGGTTCTTGTACGCGGGCTTGGCGAGGTCGGCGAAGGACTGCGGCGGGGTCAGCTTGTGGGCGCTGAACCAGGCCTTGTCGTAGTTGACGCAGATGTCGCCGGTGTCGACGGGGGTGACGCGGTGCTTGTCCTGGTCGACGCGGTTCTCCGGCCGGACGGAGCCGGCGCCCTTCGGCTCGTAGGGCTGGAACAGCCCGTTGTCCAGGGCGCGGGAGAGCAGGGTGTTGTCGACGCCGAAGAAGACGTCGCCCTGCGGGTTGTCCTTGGTCAGGATGGCCTTGTTGACGGCCTGCCCGGCGTCGCCGTCCTTGAGGACCCTGAGCTTGTACCCGGACCGCTTCTCGAAGTCCTTGACGACGCTCTTGGAGACGTTCCACGAGTCGTGGCTGACGAGGGTGACGGTCTTGGGGTCCGAGGAGGACCCGGAGTCCGTCGCACCGCACGCGGACAGCGCGAGCAGGCCGAGCCCCGCCGTCACGGCCACGAGGGTCTTGTTGTGCACTGGATGTCCTCCTGGGGGTGGGCCAGGAAGAGACGCGGCCCTGCCCGGACCGCCGCGCGGGCGGCCCGGGCAGGGCGCAACAGCTTGAGTGATGACCGAACTTCCTACCCAGAATGACCTGGGCGAGGTTCAGAGGGTCTGCGGCCCGGTTGCCGCACTCTCAGCGCTGTGGCGCTCCCCTGTCGGAATATGAAGGTATGTGGACCCGGTCAGATTACCGCTCGGTGGCCGCGAGCTGACCACAGGCTCCGTCGATCTCCTGACCACGGGTGTCCCGGATGGTGACGGCCACACCATGGGCCGCGATGGCCTCCACGAACGCCTTCTCGTCCTCCGGCCGGGACGCCGTCCACTTCGACCCGGGGGTGGGGTTGAGCGGGATGAGGTTGACGTGCACGGGCTTGCCCTTGAGCAGCCGGCCGAGCCGGTCACCGCGCCACGCCTGGTCGTTGATGTCCCGGATCAGCGCGTACTCGATGGACAGCCGGCGACCCGACTTCTCGGTGTACTCGAATCCGGCGTCCAGCACCTCGCGCACCTTCCACCGCGTGTTCACGGGCACGAGGGTGTCGCGCAGTTCGTCGTCGGGGGCGTGCAGGGAGATCGCCAGCCGGCACTTGAAGCCCTCGTCGGCGAACCGGTGGATGGCCGGCACCAGGCCGACGGTGGAGACGGTGATCCCGCGCTGGGAGAGCCCGAGCCCGTCCGGGGCCGGGTCGGTGAGCGCCCGGATGGCCCCGACGACCCGGTTGTAGTTGGCGAGCGGCTCGCCCATCCCCATGAAGACGATGTTGGACAGCCGCGCGGGGCCGCCGGGCACCTCGCCGTCGCGCAGCGCCCGCATGCCGTCCACGATCTGGTGGACGATCTCCGCGGTCGACAGGTTGCGGTCCAGCCCCGCCTGCCCGGTCGCGCAGAACGGGCAGTTCATACCGCAGCCGGCCTGCGAGCTGATGCACATGGTCACCCGGTCCGGGTAGCGCATCAGCACCGACTCCACCAGCGTGCCGTCGAACAGCCGCCACAGCGTCTTGCGGGTGGTGCCCTCGTCGGTGGACAGATGGCGGACGACGGTCATCAGCTCCGGGAACAGCGCTTCTCGGAGCTTGGCGCGCGAACCGGCGGGGATGTCGGTCCACTGCTCCGGGTCGTGCGCGTACCGCGCGAAGTAGTGCTGCGAGAGCTGCTTGGCACGGAACGGCTTCTCACCGATCCCGGCCACCGCTTCCTTGCGCTCGGCGGGCGTGAGGTCGGCGAGATGCCGCGGCGGCTTCTTGGCTCCGCGCGGCGCGACGAAAGTGAGTTCTCCGGGCTTAGGCATGGCGTTACCAGTGTCGCAGATCCAACCGGGTGACCCGGAAAGCCCGCTCTCACCAGGTCACCGGCAGGGTCCTCGGGCCGCGGATCAGGCCCCGGCGCTGGAACTCGACCTCCCCGGGCGGGACGGCCAGGCGGAGGGCGGGGAAGCGGGTGAGGACGGCGCCGATCACGACCTCGGCCTCCATCCGGGCCATGACGGCGGCCAGGCAGTGGTGCGGGCCGTGGCCGAAGGCCAGGTGGGCGGGGTGGTCCCGGTCGAAGTCCAGGACGTCCGGGCCGGGGAACGCGCGGGGATCGCGGTTCGCGGCCAGGTAGGCGTTGTAGACCACGTCACCGGCGCGGATCAGCCGGCCGCCGACCTCGACGTCCTCGGTGGCGATCCGGGGGATGCCGACGCCGTTGCGGTGCGGGACGTAGCGGAACAGCTCCTCCACGGCCCGGGGCAGCAGCTCCGGCTCGCGGCGCAGCCGGTCCAGGTGCGCGGGGTGGGTGAGCAGCGCGTACATCATCGAGCCGCTGTTGTTGCGGACCGCGTGGCCGCCGCTGACCTGGACGGCGATCGCGAGGGAGACCGCCTCGTCGTCGGTGATCTCGCCCTCCGCGGCGGCCCGCGCCAGCACCCCGGCCAGGTCCTCGCGCGGTTCCTCGCGGCGGCGCCGGAGCAGTCCCGCGATCAGCTCCCGGATCTCGCCCGCCGCCTCCCGGGCGCGTTCCGCGGACTCCGCGCCCGCCGACAGCAGGGCCTCACCGGTCGCGGCCCAGTCCCGCCGGTCCTCCTCGGCCACGCCGAGGAAGTCACGGAGCACGGCGAGCGGGAACGGGCCGTGCAGGTGCTCCATGAGGTCGGCCGGGGCGCCGGCGCGTGCCATCCCGTCCAGCAGCTCGGCGGCCCTGCGCTCGGCGAGCGGACGCAGCCGCCGCATGCTCCGCCTGGTGAACGCGCGGGCGACGACCCGGCGCAACCGGGTGTGCCGGGGCGGGTCGACGTACTGCAGGCCGGCCGTCTGCGAGGCGACCGGCACCGGGCGCATGGCGGTGACCTCGCGGCCGACGACCTGTGCCCGGGAGAAGCGCGGGTCGGAGGTGACGAACCGGACGTCCTCGTACCGGGTCACCAGCCAGGCCCAGCCCTCGCCGAACGGCAGCCTGATCCGGGCGACCGGCTCGGCGCGCACCAGCTCGTCCAGGAACGGATCGGGATCGAGCGCGGGCAGATCGTCCACGGGCCAGAACCGCACCGGAGGTAAAGGGGCCGGGGAGGCTGGAGATGCGGGCGTGAGGGCGGGGCCCGGGCGGCCGGACGGGCACGCCATGCATTCTTTGCACACAACTCACGCGCGGTGAGGCACGCCTGACCCTACGTCGC
>NZ_JACBWZ010000333.1 GCF_013870595.1 Streptomyces sp. WELS2
CGGCCCCGGCGTCCAGTCCGGCCTCGGCGGCCAGCTCCACCAGGCGCTCGTCACCCTCGGTGAAGAGGGACCGCTCCTCGGCGAAGTTGGCCCGGTACAGGACCTGGATCAGCGCGTCCTGCCGGCCGTGCTCCTTGGCGAAGTGCAGCAGGCGGTGCATGTCGAAGGTGTTGCCGTGGTCGCGGCCCCGGGTGCGGTAGTCCAGTCCCTCGGCGGCGGCCTGGGCGCCGAGGTTGTCCTCGCCGGCCTGGGCCTGGGCCTCGCTCATGCCGTACTTCCTGGTCAGCATGGTGATCACCGGCTGTACATCACCCTTGGCACGGCCCGGGTCCAGCTCGAAGGAGCGGTGCACCACCTCCACCTCGTCGCGGTGCGGGAAGGCAGCCAGCGCCTTCTCGAAGCGGGCCTTGCCCACGTAGCACCAGGGGCAGGCGATGTCGCTCCAGATCTCGACGCGCATGTCTTTCGGCTCTCTCCAGGTCGTACGGCCGTGGGGGATCTCCCCGGGCCGGTACGTGAACGTTCAAGCAGGCCGGAGTATTCCCGACCCCGGGAAGAGGGGGTCGCGGCGTCACCGTGCGTACAGCCCCTCCAGGGACGCGCGGCTCTGCTCGTCCGCGGGGCGGTAGACCAGCAGGCGCAGTTCCGGGTCCTGGAGCGGCAGCAGGACCTCGAAGTCGACGGTGATCGCACCGGCGACCGGATGCCGCAGCGCCTTGCGGCCGCGTCCGTTGACGCCGACCTCCCGCTGTGACCACAAACGGGCGAAGTCCTCGTCCTGCGCGGCGAACTCGGCGATGAGGCCGGACAGTTCCGCATCCTGCGGGTGCGCGGCCCATGCCGCGCGCAGGTGGGCGATGCCGTCCCGCAGCACCTGCTCCCGGTCGGCGTAGAAGCCACGCATCTGCGGGTGCATGAGGCACAGCCACATCGCGTTGCGCCGTGACGGCGGCACGGCCTCGAAACCCGGTAGCAGGCGGGCCATCTCGGGGTTCCAGGCG
The DNA here is from genome assembly GCF_013870595.1 of Streptomyces sp. WELS2. Lineage (GTDB taxonomy): Bacteria > Actinomycetota > Actinomycetes > Streptomycetales > Streptomycetaceae > Streptomyces. The sequence continues at coordinate 1,002 of NZ_JACBWZ010000333.1, forward strand.
AGGATGTCGTAGCGGTGGTCCAGCAGCATGGCCGGCAGCGGTGAGAGGTCACCGACCAGGCGGCCCAGCGACGCCGCCGCCCCGGCGTCCGGCCCCGCGGTGCCGGGGCGGCGGCGTCCGGCCAGGTCGAACAGGTAGTCGCGTTCGCTCGGAGTCAGGCGCAGGGCCCGGGCCAGCGCCGTCAGGACCTCTGCCGAGGGCCGCGGCCCGCGGGCCTGTTCCAGCCGGATGACGTAGTCGGTGCTGACCCCGGCCAGTTCGGCGACCTCCTCCCGGCGCAGCCCCGGTGTCCGCCGGGCCCGCCGGTGCGACGGCAGGCCCAGCCGGCCGGGGTCGAGGCCTTCGCGCCTGCTCCGCAGGAAGGCGGCCAACTCCTGGGCGGTGTCCATGGGTGAGGTCGTCATGGCCGGTCCAACCCCCAGGGTGGGACCGGTCTTCCCAGGAAGGGCCGTCCCTTACCCCCGGTCCGCCGCCGCCACAGACTCGGTCCCGGCGACGGACCACGAGCACAGGAGGACCTGATGGCACTGACCCTCGATACCTACCGGCTGCTGGGCCGCTCGGGACTGCGGGTCTCACCGCTGGCCCTGGGTACGGCGACCTTCGGCACCGAGTGGGGCTGGGGCGCCGGGCGGGCCGAGGCCCGCAAACTGTTCGACCACTACGTCGGGCTCGGCGGCAACCTCTTCGACACCGCTGACACCTACACCGACGGCAGCTCCGAGCGCCTGCTCGGCGAGTTCGCCCGCCAGGAACGCGAACGCCTGGTGCTGGCGACCAAGTACTCGACGCTGCGCCGCCCCGGCGACCCCAACTCCGGGGGCGGTCACCGCAAGGCCCTGTTCGGCTCCGTGGAAGGGAGCCTGCGGCGGCTGGCCACCGACTACATCGACCTGCTGTACCTGCACGTCTGGGACTTCCGGACGCCGGTCGAGGAGGTCCTGCGCGGCCTGGACGACCTGGTCCGGCAGGGCAAGGTGCTGTACGTGGCGATCTCCAACACCCCGGCCTGGCAGGTGTCCCGGATGCAGGCGATCGCCGACCTGCGCGGCTGGTCGCCGCTGGTCGCGCTGCAGCTCGAGTACAGCCTGATCGAACGCACCGCGGAGCGCGACCTGATCCCGATGGCCCGGGAACTGGGCCTGGGCGTGGTCCCGTACTCACCGCTGGGCGGTGGGGTGCTCAGCGGCAAGTACGGCCCGGACGACGTGACCGCGGCCGGCGACGGCACCGGCGAGGGCGCCCGCAGGAGCCTCAACCTCGCCCTGGGCACGCTCACCGAACGCAACCTGGCCGTGGCCGGCGTCGTCCGTGAGATCGCAGCCGAGCTGGGCCGCACCCCGGCCCAGGTCGCGCTCGCCTGGACCCTGCGGAACCCGGGCGTGGCGACCACGCTGATCGGGGCCCGCACCCCCGCCCAGCTGAAGGAGAACCTGGGCGCCCTCGAGGTCGAGTTCACGGCCGCCCGGCTGGCCCGCCTGGACGCGGCCAGCGCGATCGAACTCGGCCAGCCGCACGACCTGCTGGCCGGCGACCACATCCGCCGGGTGACCACGGGCGGCCTGCGGATCGAGACCCGCCGCTGACGGTTGGCCGTCAGCGGCGGGAGCGGGGGCCGGGGGCGGGGTCGGTTCACCGTCCCGGCGGGGACCACTTCCGGCTCCGAGGGGGCCGGGGTCCGGCAATGGACCCCGGCTACCCGACCACACCAAGTCGGCTCCGCCAGGCACCGCCGACAAGGGTCACGTCCCTGAAGCTTCCCTCGGAGACCCGCCGGGGCACTTCTTCCCGCTCACGCAGCACCCGCCGCTTTCCGTCAGGAATATCCAGCCAATCAGTGCGAGTGACCACCCGGCCCGCGTAGACCGGCTCCCAGGAGATCGCATAAAAAGGGGACGATGTCGGGGACTGCCGTCGCCAGGCAATGAAGAGTCCGACGATGGAACCACTTACTGACCGCGGTGACCTTCAATCCCGATTCCAGCGCCTCCTGCACATAGCAGTGGGAAAACTCCACGTTCTGCCAGGTATTGGCCGCCTGGTCCTCGCACCGAATGACACTGTCCGGGACGCCGCGTCCGATGAGAAGCTCACGGAACATGTGAGCCTCCACGATTCCTGTGTGCCGGTTGATTCCCCCGCTTGCGATGATCAGTGGCGCGAGTCCTTCGTGATATCGCCGGGCCGCGATTTCGACCGGCTGAGTCTGGTTGGTCCCGAACAGGAAGTGAGCGGTCGGCTCGTCCGGCGGCGGTGGCGCCTCGACGTCCACGAAACCCACAATGTCACGGACCTGCTCCGCACCGATATCGGCAGCACTCATCGCGCCCCTCCAGTTGGGTGAACGACTGGATGGCGTTTATGGTTAGCCGGCTGGTCACTTCCAGGTATCGGGATCGGTACTCCTCCACCAGACCAGCGTCGGGGAAGCGACGCTCAAGCACACGGCTGAGCTTTCCGGCAAGAGTCACAGTCTCAAGGTGGGGAACGTGCGGGAAGGCGAACCGCGGGAATGCGGGCGGACGGCTCGACAGCATGTGCTGGCGTGGGCCGCTCATCTCAAGGCCGTCTCCCATCATCTGGTCGAACAGGCCACGCCCAGTGAAGCCAGGGGTGCTCACGATGCCGGCCCGCTGTACCAGCGGCGGCTGGCTGCTCTGCGCGCCGAGTCCGCGCCGGCGCACACGACTCGCTGACCGACCGGGAAATTGACCTCGCTGATGATCCCCTGGTCGGCCATGCCCAGTCCACCACCCAGTTCCGCGTGGAGCCGATCAGGAAGTTGTCCGGGTTGATGTCCGTGTGCAGCAGGGAGTCACCCCGGAACAACGACGCCTCGGCGGGGTCTGCCGTGAAGCGGTCCCACCGGGTCTCGGTCCAGTGCTCGGCGACCGGGGGGAGGGGCAACTCCCCGATCCGGCAGACAAGATCGACCACCTTCGGCACGTCCGGGGAGCCGGGCGCGAGATCCGCCGTCCGCGCCCGAACCGCCTCGAAGCCCAGGACCAGCCAGTCGTCTTCGACCTCCCAGAGCAGGGGCGGTGCGAGCGGGCTCGTGTAGTCATTGATCATCCGCTCCCGGATCAGCGACGCACGCCGCCCCCCTGCACGGTTGCGGACCGCCTTGACGAAGAACGCTCCCTGGCGCGGGATTCAACGATGTCGCCCTCCTGGTCGTGCAGCTCATCGCGGCCGGTCACGATCCGGGCTACGCCGAGCGGTGCGCCACGCAGTGCCGTGCGTGGCAGCGGGCGCGGCCCGGGGCAGTGGACGCCTTCGCGGCGGCCGGTCTGCGCATGCACCGGTTCTACGCGGAGCGCAACCCGGATACCGAGTGGCTGAACGCCATGGACGCCGCCTGTCAGGCATGGACGGATCATCGCGGAATCGTCGTCAGCTGACGAGTGCGGAAGAAAGCAGACGGTGTCTCACGGGACACCGCCTGGCCGCATCCCGCCGTTCTTCCTCCCACCGCGGGCGGCTGGCGGGTTCGGTCAAGCGGCCGGTTCGGCCTCCAGCCGGTTCAGCCTCCGCACTGATTGACCGAGATGGAGCTCACCGCGTTGTCGTAGAGGAAAAGGAGTTCCTGCGTCGCGCCCGCCGGGATGCTGTAGAAGCGGCCGTTGTAGCCGGCGTCGGTCCAGATGCAGGCTTCGTCGCCGCTTCGGTTCCACACCGAGCCGGCCCGGTCGTTCCACGCCCAGCCGATGTCGGGGGTGTTCACCGGATCGAGTTGCAGGAGGTCCCCGGTGTAGTTGTGGCCGTCGAAGAGGCAGATCTTGCCTTCCGCGCAGTTGCTCAGAATCCCGTCCTTGGGGTCGGCCGACGCGGTTCCCGGGGCCGCCAGTACGGCGGTGGAGGCGAGGGCTGCCGCTGCCACCGCGGTCTTGACTGCCAGTCTCATGGGTTGTCCCTTTCCCGTTGCTGCCCGTGGGAGCGCGGTCGTGGTCGCCGCGTCCGGATGTCGCTCTTTCGAGGGCGTCCGGTCGTACAACGGCCCCCGCGCGCATACGGTTCACGGGGAGGACGTTCGAAGTCGTCCCAAGTGGGGGGTGGCGCGGACGAGTTGGGTGCGGCTGGTGCGGGGACTGGCTGCGGCCCGGCTCCTCAGGCCACGGCGCGCGTACCCGATCCGGCCGTGTGGCCGTGTCTGCCGAACTGTGCCCGGTACGCGCTCGGGGTGAGGCCGGTGCGGCGGACCAGGTGGGCGCGCAGGGAGTCGGCGGTGCCCAGGCCGCAGGCGGCGGCGACCTGGCCCATGGGCAGCCGGGTGGTCTCCAGCAGTTCCTTGGCCCGCTCGATGCGCTGGTGCAGCAGCCACTGCAGCGGGCTGACCCCGCTCTCGGCCTGGAACCGGCGGGTGAGGGTGCGCACCGAGACCCCGGCGTGCCGGGCCAGGTCGGTCAGGGTGAGCGGCTTGTCCAGGTTGCGCATCGCCCAGCCGCGGGTGTCGGCGCAGGCGGTGCCGCGCTCGGGCGGCAGCGGGGTCCGGGTGAACTGGGTCTGCCCGCCGGGCCGGACCGGGGCGACCAGGGCGAGCCGGGCCACCTCGTTGGCGATGGCGGCGCCGTAGTCGGTGCGGACGATGTGCAGGCACAGGTCGATCCCGGCGGCGTAGCCGGAGGCGGTCAGGAACGGGCCGTCCTGCACGAACAGGACGTCGCTCTGGAGGTCGATCTCGGGATGGCGGCGGCGCAGCTCCCCGGCCTGCGCCCAGTACGTGGTGGCCTTGCGGCCCTTGAGCAGGCCCGTCTCGGCGAGCGAGAAGGCGCCGGAGCAGATGGAGGCGATGCGCTTGCCCGCCGCGGCGGCCTCGCGCAGCGCCTCCACCACCCGCGGGTCCGGCGACAGGGGCCGGCCGGTGCCCGCGACGATCACGGTGTGCGCCTCGCGCAGCGCCTCCAGGCCGTGGGGCACGTACAGGTCCAGCGTGCCGGTGGTGGGCATGGGGCCGGGTTCGGGCGCGCAGATCACGACCTCGTAGCCCGGCTCGCCGTCGACCCGCACCTTGTCGAAGAGCAGCTCGGGGATGGCGAGGTTGAACATCGACACGGGCGGGGACGCGACGACGGCGACGCGCAGCATGGCCAGAACCTCCGGATGCATGGCATTCAGGCCACTACTGTATGCGCGGAATGGCCAGCACCATGGCCGCATGCCGAAAGCGAAGACTCTGACCAGCCCTCAACTGTCGGGCCGGAGCGGGGAAACGGGCACCGCGCCGGTGCTCACCCTCGTGGCGGCCATCCTCGGGACCGCCCTGATCACCTTGGACTCGACCATCGTGACCGTCGCCCTCCCGGCGATCGGCTCCTCGCTCGGCGGCGGGATGTCCGGGCTCCAGTGGGTGGTGGACTCCTACACCCTCGCCCTGGCCGCGCTCATGCTGTCCACGGGCGCCTTCGCGGACCGGGCCGGGGCGAGTCGCGCGTACGCCCTGGGCATCACGGTGTTCACGCTCGCCTCGGCGGCCTGCGGGCTGGCGCCGGGGCTGCCGGCGC
>NZ_JACBWZ010000334.1 GCF_013870595.1 Streptomyces sp. WELS2
GCAGTTCCACGTCGACGCCCGCGCGCAGGGCCGCCGCCGCGGCCTCGGCCCAGTCCCCGGCGATCCCGTGCAGGGTCTTGAGGAAGGCGATGCCGAAGTAGTCGGCGACGACCGTGCCCTCGAAGCCCCAGGTGTCGCGCAGCAGCCCGGTGAGGAGGTCCTCGTCGGCCGCCGAGGGGATGCCGTCGGTGTCGGTGTAGGCGTGCATGACGGAGTCGGCTCCGCCCTCGACGACGGCCATCTCGAACGGCGGCAGCAGGACGTCCGCGCGTTCGCGCGGGCCCATGCCGACGGGTGCGAGGTTGCGGCCGGCGCGGGAGGCGGAGTAGCCGGCGAAGTGCTTCAGGGTGGCGACGACACCCGCCGAGCCCAGCCCCTGGACGTAGGCGGTGCCGATGCTGCCGACGAGGTAGGGGTCCTCGCCGATGGTCTCCTCGACCCGGCCCCAGCGGGCGTCGCGCACCACGTCCAGGACGGGCGCGAGGCCCTGGTGGACGCCGACGGAACGCATGTCGTGGCCGATGGCGGCGGCCATCCGGCGGATCAGGTCGGGGTCGAAGGTGGCGCCCCAGGACAGCGGGACGGGGTAGGCGGTGGCGCCCCAGGTGGCGAATCCGGCCAGGCACTCCTCGTGGGCGAGGGCCGGGATGCCGAAGCGGTTGGCGGCGGTGATCCGGCTCTGGGTGCGCAGCAGGGACAGCGCGCCGAGCGCGGGATCGACCGGTGCCGTGCCGAACGGCCGGGTCAACTGGCCGAGCCCGGCGGGCAGCAGGGCGTCGAGGTCGACTGCCTCCTCCATGTCGTGCTGGTGCGGGGCGACTTCACCTCCCTCGTCGGACGCGCCGACCCACACGCCGTACAGCTGGGCGGTCTTCTCCTCCAGGGTCATCGCGTCGATCAGCGCGGAGACGCGGGTGCCGATGTCCTGGGTCGGGTCGTTCCAGAGGGGGACTTCGGGGGTGGTCTCTACGGCCACGTTGGCGGTCACTTTCCTCCCATGCCCATCAGGCCCTGGACCAGGGCGCGGCGGGCGAACAGGTAGACGAGCAGGACGGGCACCATGGACAGCGTCACGGCTCCCAGCAGACCGGGGATGTCGACGCCGTGCTCGGTCTGGAAGTTGTACAGACCGAGGGTGATCACCTTGGTCTGGTCGGACTGGGTCAGGACCAGCGGGAACAGGAAGCCGTTCCAGGCCTGGAGGGCGGAGAACACCACGATCGTGGACAGCCCGCCGCGCGAGAGCGGCACGACGAGCTGGAAGAACATCCGCCTCGGGCTCGCCCCGTCCATCGTCATGGCCTCGAACAGCTCCGGGGAGATGTCCCGCATGGCCCCGCTGAGGATCAGCGCCGACATCGGCAGGCAGAACGCCGCGGTGGGCAGGATGACGCCCAGCAGGTTGTCGTACAGGCCGGCCTCGCTGATCAGGTAGAACATCGGCACGATCACCGCCTGGGCGGGGATGGCGAGGCCCAGCAGGAACAGCCGGAAGATCTGCGAGGTGATCCGGGAGCGGCTGCGGACGATCGCGTAGGCGAGCGGCGGTACGAGCAGCAGCACCACACCGATGACGCAGACGGTGACGATGATGGTGTTGAGGAAGTACCGGCCGAAGCCCGAGTCGAACGCCCCGGTGTAGTTGTCGAAGGTGAACTCGTCGGGGAAGGACACGGGGCCCTTCTTGGCGTAGTCCTGCCGGGTGCGCAGGGTCGCCGCGAGCATCACGTACAGCGGCAGGCCCACCAGAACGAGCCAGACGATCGAGCCCGCTCCGGCGAGGTAGTTGGGGCGGCGCCTCATGACACCCCCTCCATGTCGCTGCGCATCTTGTCGTAGCCGGAGACGCGGACCACGATCAGCGAGACGATGGTGGCGGCGACGACCAGGCACAGGGCGATGGCCGAGCCGGCTCCGAAGTCGAAGCCCTTGAAGGCCTTCTGGTACATGTAGTAGGCGCTGATGGTGGTGTCGGTGCCCGGTCCGCCCTGGGTGAGGATGAGCACCGTCTCGAAGGTGGTCAGGCCGCCGACGATCATCAGGATCATCGAGGTGACGATCGAGTTGCGCAGCTGCGGCAGGGTGATGTGGAAGAACTGGCGGAAGCGCCCGGCGCCGTCGATCTCCGCCGCCTGGTACAGCACCGGCGGGATGGCGCGGGCGGCGCCCTGGTAGATGAGCGTGTGGAACGGCGTGAACTGCCAGGTGCTGACGAAGGCGAGGACACCGATGGCGGTGGCCTGCTTGCCGAACAGGTTGCCGTCGCCGAACAGCCAGGTCATCCGTGCCGGGATGCCGAAGTTCGGGTCGAGCAGCGCCCGCCAGAGCACCGACACGGCGGTGGAGGACAGCAGCAGCGGGATGAAGTAGATCGCCGACAGGACGGCGCGGTTGCGCTGGTGTCCGGCGGCCCAGACGCCAAGCACGATGCTCAGCGGGGTCTGCAGGGCCACGCCGAGGGCGGTGAGCAGCAGGGTGAGCCAGATGCTGCGGATCATCACCGGGTCGTCGAGGATCCGCTTCCAGTTGTCGGTGCCGACGAACTCGGGTGATCCCAGGCCGTTCCAGCTCATGAAGGACAGCACCGCGACCATGATCAGTGGTGCGATGGCGAAGAGGGTGAAGAACACGGTGGCGGGCAGCGCCCAGAGAAAGCCGGGGCGGGTGCCGCGGGCGGCGTAGGAGTCCTCCGGCCGCCGCCGGGCCTTACGGGCGGGCTCGGCGGTGGGCGGGGCGCTCGTGAGCTGTGTGGTCATGAGCGGATCATTCGGTCGGGAGGGCCTGCATGGCCTTGATGAAGCCGTCCTCGTCGAGCTGTCCGTTGAAGAACTGCTGGACGGCCTGGTGCATGGAGGTGCTGGCGGTCTGCGGGTAGGCCTGGTCCCAGGACAGCTGGAAGGTCTTGGCCTTGGCCACCAGGTCGTACTGGAAGCGGGAGTACTCGGGGCTCGCCGACTTGTCCAGGAACCGCGGGGTGGTGGTGGTCGTCGGCAGGTTGCCGATGGCCAGCTGGGCCTTCACGAACTCGTCGGAGTACATCAGCTTCAGGAACTCGGCGACGGCCTCGGGGTGCTTGGTCTTCTTCAGCACCGAGTAGAAGTTGTTGGTGTTGCCGACGACGTCCGAGGGGTCGCCCTTGCCGGCGGGGATGGTCGGGAACGGGCCGTAGCCCAGGCCCTTGGCGGCGAAGTCCTTGGCGTCCGTCTGCTGCTGCGAGTAGTACCAGGAGCCCATCAGCTCGAAGCCGGCCTTGCCCTGGGCGACCAGGGCGGGCGAGGAGCCGTTGGTGTACTTCACCGAGTCGTAGTTCTTGCCGAACGCGCCGGCGTCGACCAGTTCCTTGAGCATGCCGAGCGCCTTCTTGCTGTCCGCGCTCGCCCAGGCGTCCTTGTCACCGCCGAGTGCCTTCTGGAACAGCCCCGGGCCGGCGACCCGGTCGTAGACGTACTCGAACCACATCAGCGTCGGCCACTGGTCGCCACCGCCCAGGGCGATGGGGGTGACACCCGAGGACTTCAGCTTCCTCACGGCGTCGAGGAGTTCGTCCCAGGTCTGCGGCTGCTTCACCCCCGCCTTGGCGAGCACGTTCTTGTTGCTGAACAGCAGCACCGGCTGGGTGCCGCGCATGGGGACGCCGTAGGGCTTTCCGTCCACGACGGAGCTGTTGTAGACGGTGGGCAGGAACTTGTCGTCGAGGTTGGGGTCCTTCTTGATGAAGTCGTCCAGCGGCATCAGCAGCCCCGCCTTGACGAAGGGCTTGATGCTGCCGCCGCCCCAGTGGAAGAAGATGTCCGGTGCCTGGGGCGTGCTGATGATGGTCTGCAGCTTCTGCTGGTAATCGGCGCCGGGAATGGTGTCGAGGACCGCCTTGACCTTCGAGGTCTTGTTGAAGGTGTCGACGATCTGCTTCTCGACCTTGTTGCCGGAGTCACCGTAGACCAGCACGTGGATCTTGCCGTCGTTGGAGGAACCGCCGCCGCTGCCGTTGCCGCACGCGGCGAGGGTCGCCGCCAGGGCGAGGGTCGCGCCGCTGGCGACCACTCTGGACATCCGTGTACGCATGGGTCATCCGCCTTCCGAAAGTTTCGGTATAAGAGCCGAAAGTCCTGCGGCTGGACAGTAGGAGGCGAGGGAAGAAATGGTCAACGGTCGTGCACGTACGCGGCCAAACCGTTACCCGGCGTCCGTGCCCTATGCTGCGGGCATGCGCGAAGAAGCCCAGGTCGGTCGGAGAGTCACCCTGGCAGCCGTGGCCAGAGAGGCCGGCGTCTCGCTTCCGACAGTTTCGAAGGTGCTCAACGGTCGTTCGGATGTGTCACCGGCGACCCGGGCCAAGGTGGAGCGCCTGCTGGAGGCGCACGGCTATCGCCGGCGGACGGCGGGGGCGCCCCAGGCGCCGCTCATCGAGATCGTCTTCCACGAGCTGGAGAGCGTGTGGGCGATGGAGCTCATCCGCGGGGTGGAGAACGTCGCCAAGCAGAACGACGCCACGGTGGCGCTGACCGAGAGCGGGACCCGGCAGGCGCCCGGCCCGGAGTGGATCGGAGGTGTCCTGCGCCGTCGCCCGCTGGGCGTCCTGCTGGTCTTCTCGACGGTGCCGGAGGACGTCAAGCGCCAACTGCGCTCACGGGCCATCCCGTTCGTCATCGTGGACCCGGCGGGCGATCCGGACCCGGACGTGCCGTCCGTCGGCTCGGCCAACTGGGCCGGGGGCATGGCCGCGACGCGTCACCTGACCGACCAGGGGCACGAGCGGGTCGCCATCATCACCGGCCCCGAGGACCTGATGTGCTCGCTGGCCCGGCTGGACGGATACCGCTCGGCGATGGCGATGGCGGGACACGAACCGGATCCGGCGCTGGTGCGGTTCGGCGACTTCCACGTCCAGGGCGGCTTCGAACACGCCATGGACCTGCTGCGGCGCCCGGACCGGCCGACGGCGATCTTCGCCGGCAGCGACCTCCAGGCCCTCGGCGTCCTGGAGGCGGCCCGGGTCCTGGGCCTGAGCGTCCCCGGGCAGCTGTCGGTGGTGGGCTACGACGACGTGCCCCCGGCCCGCTGGTCGAGCCCGCCCCTGACGACCGTCCAACAGCCCCTCCAGCGCATGGCCGAGGAGGCGGCGCGCATGCTGCTGCGGCCCAAGGACGCCCGGAAGTCGGCCCTGCGCATCGAACTGGCCACCCACCTGGTGATACGGCAGAGCACGGCTCCGCCCGCGGGGAGGTGACGGGGCGGGGGGCGAGGGCGGCCGGCGGGGTGGGCGTGAGGACCGGGGCGCGATCCGTACCGGTCATTCCACAACCGAGGACCGGTGTACCCGGGCGCCGGTGGGCACCGGCCCCGATGGGCGCCGCCCGGCATCACCACCGGGGCGATGCACCGCCCGACGGCATCGCCCTGCCGTCGCCGCCGGGGAGAACCCCGCCGCACAGGACGAAGCCGGCCGCCGGAGACCGCTCGGAAGCGGCGCCGACGGCCGGCGCACGGGAACGCGGCCACGCCGGGAACCCGCATGCCTGATGCCGCGCGGGCTCCCGGGGGCTGGAGGCTCCTTTACGCGGCGGACCGCGGCCGTGCCCGGCCCGTCAGTTCCGACTGGAGCACGCGGTACGCGGGCTTGGGGCGGTAGTTCTCGTCGAACAGGTTGGCCGCGCCCTCGCCGGGGAACGTGTCCGGCACCCAGGAGTACTTGTCGGTGAAGCCCCAGACGGTGAACGAGATGCAGTGCCGGGCACGCAGGCAGGCGTCGAGCAGGCGCCGGTAGCCCTCGGCCTGGGTGGCCAGCTTGCCGTCGTCGGCCGGCGTCTCCATGCGGACGTCCGCCTCCGTCACGGCGGTCGCCAGGCCGAGCTTGTCGAAGCGGGCGAAGTTGGCCGCCATGTCGGTGGGCAGGCCGTACTGGATGCCGAGGTGCCCCTGGAAGCCGACCCCGTCGATGGGCACCCCTTCGGACCGCAGCCGGCTCACCAGGCCGTACACGGCGTCGCTCTTCGGGCCCGTCCACTCGGTGTTGTAGTCGTTGTAGAACAGCAGCGCGTGCGGGTCGGCCTCGTGGGCCCAGCGGAAGGCGTCGGCGATGTAACCGGGCCCGAGCTCGCGCAGCCAGATGCTGTCGCGCAGGGTGCCGTCCTCGTTGAACGCCTCGTTGACCACGTCCCATTGCCAGATCCGCCCCTTGAAGTGGCGGACGGTGTCGGTGATGTGGCGGTGCAGGATCTCCCGCAGCTCATCGGGGGTGAAGTCGCCGGAGGTCAGCCAGGACGGCAACTGGTTGTGCCAGACCAGGACATGGCCGCGCACCTTCTGCCCGTGCCGGCGCGCGAAGTCGACGAGCCGGTCGGCGGCGGCGTAGTCGTACTCGCCCTGACGGGGTTCGATCACCTCCCACTTCATCACGTTCTCCGGGGTGACGGTGGAGAACTCGGAGCCCGTGAGCCGGCGGTAGGAGGCGTCGTCGGCGAGCGCGGACATGTCGACCGCGGTGCCGATCCGCAGGT
>NZ_JACBWZ010000335.1 GCF_013870595.1 Streptomyces sp. WELS2
CGACCGCGCGGCCACCGGGGTGCTGTTCCGTTTCCGCCCTGCCGGTACGACGAGGGATTCATCGTCCGATCTCCTCTCGGAAGACGCGACGGTGCGCGGGCTCACGGCCGTGTGAGCATGCGGTGGCCCTCGCGAAGCGTGAGATGCGCTCGGACCCGCTTCTGTTCGCTCGTCCGTGGGCGATACCGCACCAGCATCTCCTGTTCCGGAGTCGGCCGAAAGGCGGCTTCCGGTGTCCGCCGGGCCTTCGTCAGGGCGGTGGGGCGTGCGGGCCCGGAGCCGGGGCCGCGGTGGCGTGGCACGTGTGGGCGGTGACGTCCTCGACGATGCGCCGGCAGACGTCGGCGGCCCGGTCGAACAGGTAGAAATGGCCGCCGGGCAGCCGGTGGAGGACGGCGGAGGCCCTGGTGTGCTCCCTCCAGCGGCGGACCCGCTCCGGAGGGGCCAGCGGGTCCGCCTCTCCCGCGAACAGGGAAAGCGGCGTGGTCAGCGGAGGACCGCCCGCGTACTCGTAGGTGTCGACGACTTCCAGGTCCCAGCGCATGGTGCGGACCATCCGCTCGGCGAGGACCGGATGGTGCCAGGCGCTGTCCGGCGTGCCGCCCAGCCGCCGCATGAAGTCCTCCACCCGTTCACGCGGCCAGGTGTGGCGCCGTGGTGCCGCCGGGCCGCCGGTCTGCGGTGCCGGGCTGCCGGAGAGCCCGAGCCACAGGGGCGGCCGGCCCAGCCGCTCCAGCGCCCGGACCAGTTCGAAGGCGACGAGCGCTCCCATGCTGTGCCCGAACACGGCGTATGCGCCGCCGGACTCGGCCCTGAGCACACGCAGCAGCCCGTCCACCGCCTCGGCGACCGAGCGGCAGCCGTGCTGCCTGGACGCGTGCACGCGGCCCGGCAGTTCCGCAGCGAGCACCCGCCAGTGGTCCGGCAGGTGGCTGACGAACTGCCGGTAGCCGTCGGCCGAGCCGCCCGCGTGATGCAGCAGGACGAGCGTCAGTTCGGGGGCCCTGGCGGTCCGCAGTTCCACGCATCTCACGGTCTGGCTTCCGCGAGGAGCCGGTGCCGGGCCGTCGGGTGCTCCGGGTGCTGGGGGTGCTCCGGGTGGTCCGGCAGGTGTCCCGTGCCGTCGTGCGCCTGGCCGGTCACGTGATGGATCGGGCCGGCGGTGGCCGACAGGGGCAGGCAGGAGCCGCCGCGACGGTGGGCGATGATCTCGGCGGCCACGGCGACCGCGGTCTCCTCGGAAGTGCGGGCGCCGAGATCGAGCCCGATCGGGGACCGCAGCCGGGCGATCTCGGCCTCGCCGAGGCCGGCTTCCCGCAGCCGGGTCTCGCGCTCTTGGTGGGTGCGCCGGGATCCCATGGCGCCGACGTAGCCGACCGGGAGCCGCAGGGCCCTCTCCAGCAGCGGGATGTCGAACCTGGCGTCGTGGGTGAGCACGCACAGCACGGTGCGGCCGTCGATCCGGTCGAGCTGGGTATCGAGGTAGCGGTGCGGCCAGTCGACGACGATCTCGTCCGCGTCGGGGAAGCGGCGGCGGGTGGCGAAGACGGGACGGGCGTCGCACACGGTGACGTGGTAGCCGAGGAAGGTCCCGATCCCCGCGACGGCCGCGGCGAAGTCGACGGCGCCGAAGACGATCATGCGGGGCGGGGGGACGTACGCCTCGACGAAGAAGGTGACGGTGTCCTGGCCGGTGTCGTCGCATGGGGTCCCGGCCGGTCCGAGGACGACCTGTCCGGTGCGGCCCGCGTCCAGCATGGTCCGGGCCCGGGCCGCGACCGCGCGCTCCAGGCCGGCGTACCCGCCGAGTCCGCCGTGGTGACCGTCGGCCGTGACCGCCACGGCCGCTCCGACGAGGTCCGGCGGACCGGCCACGGCCCGGGCGAGGGCGAGGGGGGTGCCAAAGGCCAGGGAAGTGATCGCCGCGTCGATCGCCGGGTCGGAGCCCGGGACGACCGGCTGCACGAACACGTCCAGCACTCCGCCACAGGTCAGACCGACCGCGAAGGCATCGTCGTCGCTGTAGCCGAAACGTTCCTGCAATACCTGTCCCGAGCTGATCGCCTCCCGGCACAGCTCGTACACCGCGGCCTCGACACAGCCGCCGGACACCGAGCCGACCGCCTCGCCGCCGGCGTTCACGGCCAGGGCGGCGCCGGGCCCGCGCGGCGCGCTGCCGGACACCCCCACCACGGTGGCCACGGCGAAGCTCTGCCCGCCGCGGTGCCAGGCTCCCAGGGTCTCGGCGATGTCCTTCATCTCGGTCGGCCCTCTCCGGTCTTCATCTCGGTCGGTTTCCACTGCTCGGTGGGACGGCGCCGGGCCGCCGGCCTCAGGCGGCGCCGAGGCCGAGGCCGCCCGCGTCGCCCTCGTAGAGGCTCTCGATCGGGACCGGGCGCAGCGACGTGCCGGTCAGCGACTCGGTGGCCACGGCCGCGGCGCCGGTGTGCGCGGGGCCGCACGGGATGTCCACCACCGTCCACCCCTCGGGCCGGGCCGACTCCTCGGCGCCCAGGTAGTCCTGCGAGAGCGGGCGGCCGAGCCCCGTGCCGAGGCCCTTGAGATAGGCCTCCTTGCGCGTCCAGAGCTGGCCGAAGGCGGCCCGGCGCAGTGGCGCCGGGACCGCTTCGATCTCCGCCCGCTCGTCCGGGTGGACCGCGGTGGAGCAGACCTTGACCGTGGAGGTCTTGGGCACCTCCTCGACGTCCACCCCGATCGGTACGGCCGCGATGCCGATCAGCGCCATCCCGGTGCTGTGGGAGAGCGAGAAGTGCACGGCCGAGTCGGGCACGGCCAGCGTGGGACGCCCGTGCGGCTTGTCGCAGCAGGGGCACGGCAGGCGGACGAACCGCAGACCGGCCGGCGGATGGCCGAGGTAGGCGCCGAGCAGACGGCGCAGCGCGATGTGCGCCGAGGCGTACAGGAACCCGCCCTTCTGGCGCCGGCAGGAGCTGGCCCGGGCGCGTTCGCTCTCGTCGAGGACGGACAGGTCGAGCCTGCCGGTGATGTCCTCCGGGGAGGGCAGGCGCAGCAGCCAGAGGTCCGCCCGGCCGTCGGCGGGCAGGGCGAGCCCGCTCATCCTCTCACCGCCGACGAGGTGATCAGCCCGGCCACCGACTCGGCGGTGTGGGCCGCGAGCCCGGCGATGGACAAGGAGCCCAGCACGGTCCCGAGGTCGAGATCCACGCCGATCGCACCGCGGACGCGCCGCTGGAGCTCCACCCCCTTCATGGAACCGATGCCGATGACGCCGAGCGGGCTGGCGGGATCGACCCGCTCCGGGTCCGTCCGGAGGATCCCGGCGACCTCGTGCCGCAGATACTCCTCGACCAGGGTGGTGCGGCCCGCCGGGTCCGCCGCGGCGAGTTCCGCGAGGGTGGGGGCGCCGGTCCCGGTCGCGTCCTCCGTGTCGTCCCACTCCGCGGGGTCCAGCCACTCGGGGACCATGGGGTGCCGTGTCATGTCGTCGCTCCCTCGTCGTTCCGGGACTTGATCAGGGCCATCACCCGGTCCGGGAGCAGCGGCAGCGCGCCCACCGTCCCGGTGAGCCGCAGCGCGTCGCGGACCGCGTTGGCCACCGCCGCGCCGACGCCCGCGGTGCCGCCCTCGCCGGCGCCCCGGACACCGAGCGGGTTCCCCGGGGCCGGGGAGTCCTCGAAGATCTCGACGCGGATCTCGGGGAGGTCCGACGCGCGCGGCCAGAGGTAGTCACCGAGGGTGGTGGACAAGGGCACGCCCTGCTCGTCGTACGGGAACTCCTCGAACAGGGTGCCGCCGATGCCCTGGACGGTGCCGCCGACCAGCTGGGCGTGCACCAGGGCGGGGTTGACCGCCCGGCCGATCTCGTAGCTCACCGCGTAGCGCAGCAGCCTCACCGCTCCGGTGCCCGGGTCGACCTCGGCCTGGGCGTAGTGCGCCCCGTAGGGGTAGGTCATGGCATCGGCCAGGTACGTGCCGCGGCCGATCAGTCCGGGTTCCTCGCCGGTGCGGACGTAGGGCGGGGCCAAGGAGGCGGCGGCGATCTCGCCGAAGGCGACGCGGCGTTCGGGCTCGCCGTCCGGCTCCAGGCCGCCGTCGCGTACGACGAGCCGGTCCGGGTCCGTGCCGAGCAGGCCGGCCGCCACCCGGCGGGCCTTGGCCAGCACCTGTTCGGCGGCGAGTTTCACGGCCGTGCCGCCGACCACCGTGGTGCGGCTGGCGAAGGTGCCGGAGCCGTCGGCGAGGATGTCGGTGTCGGAGAGCACCACGGTGACGGACTCCGTGGGGACGTCGAACTCCTCGGCGGCGATCTGGGCCATCACGGTCTCGACGCCCTGTCCGACGTTGGCCCCGCCCATCGCGACCCGGATCGCGCCGGTCACGCCGATGTCCACCACCGCGCTGTCGTGTCCGAGACCGGCCTTCTCCAGGATGACGGCGCAGCCGGTGCCGACCAGCCGGCCCTGCTCCCTGGCCCTGCGGGCCTCCTCGCGCCAGGCGCCGTAGCCGAAGAGCTCCCGGGACTTGTCGAAGTGCTCCAGGTGGTCCTTGCCGTCCAACAGCATCGGCGCGCCGAAGACGTGCAGTGGCCGCCGGTGCGGCAGTTCGCCGGCGTCCAGCAGGTTGATCCGGCGTAGTTCGACCGGGTCCACGCCGAGCCGGTCGGCGGCGAGGTCCATGGCGTGCTCGCGCACGAAGTTGTGCTGGAACCTGCCCGGTGCGCGGTAGGTGCCGACCGGGGTCTTGTTGGTGGTGACGATGTGCACCCGGCTCCGGCAGGCGGCCATCCGGTACGGGCCCGACATCATGGAGGAGGTGAGGGCGGCCACGACGGCTCCGTGGGTGCGGATGTAGCCGCCGGTGTCCAGCCACGCCTCGCCGCGCAGGCCCAGCAGCCGGTGCCGCTCGTCGAAGGCCAGTTCGATCCGGTGTTCCTGCTCGCGGGCGTGGTTGGCGGCGGTCAGGTGCTCGGTGCGGTCCTCGGTCCACTTGACCGGGCGGCCGGTGCGCAGGGCGAGGAACGGGACGAGCAGGTCCTCGGGGTAGAACTCGCCGCGGATCCCGAAGCTGCCGCCGGCGTCGCTCTCCAGCATGTGGATCTGGTGCTCGGCGATGCCGAGCATCCGCGCGGTGACCCGGCGGTTGAAGTAGGGGACCTTGGTGGCGCCCCAGACGGTCATCCGGCGCGCGCGGGCGTCCCAGTCGGCGACGAGGCCGCGCGGCTCCAGCGGGGTACCGCTGTGCCGGCCCACCTTGAGGTCGGCGGCGACGACGTGGGGTGCCGTCGCGAAGACCTCGTCGACGTCACCGAAGGAGAAGTCCACGGTGCCGACGAGTGCGCTCTCGCCCGGCCGGCTCCCGGGCCGCAGCGCGGCGCCGGCCCGGGCGTCCAGCGAGACGGGCAGTTCCTCCAGGTCGAGCGTGACCAGATCGGCCGCGTCCTCGGCGAGGTACGGGTCCTCGGCGAGGACGGCGGCGACCGGGTCGCCGACGTACTGGACGAATCCGGTCGCCAGGGCGGGCTGCAGATAGGGGGTGAAGTCGATACCGGGCGAGGGCTGGCGGACCGGGATCCGGGGCATGCCCGCCAGGTCGGCGGCGGTGATCACGGCGACCACGCCGGGGTGGGCGGCGGCGGCCTCGACGCCGATCCCGCGGATCCGGGCGTGGGCGACGGGCGAACGGACCACCCGCAGCCAGAGCTGCCCGGGCCGTACGATCTCGTCGTGGAAGCGGCCCTGGCCGCGCAGCAGCCGGTCGTCCTCCAGGCGCGGTACGGAGACTCCGATGGCGTTCACGCGTCCGCCTCCTCCCGCTCCTGGTCCTTCGGGCCGGCGGCGCCGCTTCGGGCGGCCGCCTCCACCGCGTCGACGATGGGGGCGTAGCCGGTGCAGCGGCACAGGTTGGCGGCGACGCACTCGGTGATCCGGTCCCGGTCGGCGGCCGGTTCCTTGCGCAGCAGGGCGGTGCCGAGCATCAGGAACCCGGGGGTGCAGAAGCCGCACTGGAGGGCGAAGTGCTCCTTGAACGAGCGCTGCAGGGGGTTCAGCCGGCCGCTGGTGGGGTCCTGCTCGGCGAGCGACTCGACGGTCTCCACGGCGGTGCCGTCCGCCTGGACCGCGAGCATCACGCAGGAGCGGACGGGTTCGCCGTTCACCAGCACGGTGCACGAGCCGCAGACCCCGGTCTCACAGCCCACGGTCGTGCCGGTCAGGCCGAGGTCGCGCCGGAGCACGTCGGCGAGGCTGCGCCGGGGGTCGACGGACAGGGTGTGCGAGGCCCCGTTGGCGCTGAGTTCCAGCGGGATGGGGGTGGTCATGGCGCGGTCGCCTCCTGGAGTCGGGCCGTGCTGCGGGTGAGGGACGCCGCCAGCGCCCGGCCGGTGAGCGTGCGGGCGAGGTCCCGGCGGTATCCGGCGGGGGCCCGGTGATCCGCTCGGGGGTCGAGGTCCTTGGCGGCCAGCCGGGCCGCGTGGTCGAGCAGCCCGTC
>NZ_JACBWZ010000336.1 GCF_013870595.1 Streptomyces sp. WELS2
GGCGCCCGTGGTGCAGCGCGCCGGTGACGACACGACGCAGGACGCGCCGACGCGCGGCCGTCAGCGGTCGGCCTCCGTGTCCGGTACGTCGTCCGGTACCTCGTCCGGCTCGTCATCCGGTACGTCGTCCCGTACGCGATCCCGTTCGTCGTCCGTGGGCAGGAACGCGAGCCCGCGGCACCCCGAGGTCCCGCCCGATCCCGGTCTCGACCTGGACGACCTGGCGCGCCGGCTGCTCGACCCGGTGGCCCGGCTGCTCCGTGCCGAACTGCGGCGCGGCCGGGAGCGCACCGGCCGCCCGCACGACGGACGCCGCTGAGACCACGGACATGGATGAGGCGACCCGATGAACGACGCCACGCCAACGAAGGAAGGCCTGCCCGAGGCCACGGAACGGATGACGGACGGATGACGGACAACATCTTCGCGACGAGCGTGTTCTTCCGGCTCGCGATCGGCGGCAACGACCTGGGCGCCTTCCACACGTGCTCCGGCATGGGCGCCGAGGTGGAGATCGAGACGTACGCCGAGGGCGGCAACAACGGCTTCACCTGGCAGCTGCCCGGCCGCGTGAACTGGACGAACATCACGCTCACCCGGCCGGTCACCGCCGACACGGTGAAGATCGGCCGCTGGCTGGACGAGACGCTGAAGCGGGTGGAGCGCAAGGACGGCGAGATCGTGGCGCTGCGGCCGGACCGGACCCCGATCATCAGCTGGCAGGTGTTCGGGATCGTCCCGGTGCGCTGGCAGGGGCCCTCCTTCGACCCCAACAACTCCGAGGCGGCCGTGGAGACCCTGGAGATCGCCCACGAAGGGCTGCGCCCGTCCTGACCCGCCCGCCCGACGAGACCCGATGAGCCGTACCCGCCCGCGCCCGTGAGAAAGGAAGTCCCGGCGTGTCCCCAGCGTTCCGTTCCAGCCGGGCCAGGGCCCAGCTGACCCTGATGGAGCCCCCCGCCTCGGTCGGCGCCAAGCCCGGCGGCACGATCGCGCGGCTGAACCTCCAGTTCAACCCCTCCACCCTGGAGCTGCGCAAGACCACCGAGTGGCGGCGCACCCCGTCCCGGATGGCGGGGCAGTCGGCGCTGCCCGAGTTCGTCGGCAGCGGCCCGCGCGAGCTGAGCCTGGAAGTGTTCCTGGACGCCACCGCCACCCACGACAACTCCGTGGAGCAGGCGGTGGAGAAGCTGATGAAGGGGTGCGTGCCGACCCCGGCCAGCCTCGGCCGGAAGAAGCCGGCCAGCCCCTGGGTGCGGTTCGAGTGGGGCACCGCGCGCACCACCTCGTTCGACGGGGTGCTCTCCAGCCTCTCAGTGACGTACACCCTCTTCGACGTGGACGGCAAGCCGCTGCGGGCCAGCTGCGCGCTGTCGATCGAGGAGGCCAGCGTCGACCCGGCGGGCCAGAACCCGACCTCGGGCGCGCGCACCGCCCGCAGCACGCACACGGTGGTCGCGGGCGACAGCCTGGCGATGCTGGCCTGGCGGGAGTACGGCGACGCGACGGCCTGGCGGGTCATCGCGGAGGCGAACGGAATCGACGACCCGATGGCGCTCGTACCCGGCACCGAACTGGTGGTGCCGGGGCTGCGGGACGCCGGCGGTGAGGAGGAGCGGTGAGCACACCCGAGGCGCGGGGCGGCCGGTCGTTCGCGGCGGACCCCGTCATCGAGACGCCCGGCGAGCTGCCGCCGGTCTGGGCCGCCCAGCTGGTGAGCTGTGTGGTGGACGAGAACGTGGGCCTGCCGGACGCGGCACAGCTCACCTTCCGAGACCCCGACCACGAGTTCCTGCGGGCGGTCGGCATCACCATCGGCACCCCGCTCAGGGTGTCGGTGGTGACGGTGAGCGGGCAGGCCCGCGAGCGGCTGTTCGACGGCGAGGTCACCGCCCTGGAGGTGGACCGGGACCGTACCGGCTCGTTCACGGTGGTGCGCGCCTACTCCAAGGCCCACCGCCTCCAGCGCGGCCGGAAGGTGGTGGCGTACCGGAACATGACGGCGGCCGCGATCGTCCGCAAGGTGGCCGCCGGGGCCGGGCTGGCCTGCGGCACCGTGGAGGCCGCGCCGGTCACCTACCAGCAGCTGTCCCAGGCGAACGTGTCCGACTGGGACTTCCTGCAGTACCTGGCGGCCGAGAGCGGCGCGCAGGTGCGCGTGGACGACAAGGGCGTGCTCCAGTTCACCAAGCCGAAGAAGGCGTCCGGGGCGCCCGCGCCGGACACCCCGGCCACCCGGAACCCGATGGTGCTGGAGTACGGGCGGAACCTGCTGGCGCTGCGGGCCTCGCTGTCGGCGGCGGACGGCGCGGCGCAGGTGGAGGTGCGCGGCTGGGACGTCACCACGAAACGCCCGCTGGTGGCGCGGCAGCCGTCGGTGGAGAGCGACACGGTGGAGCCGGGACTGAGCCCGGCGTTCGCCGCCCGGTTCGGCCGGCAGTCGAAGCTGACCGTCACCGACACCCCGTACCGCACCCAGGCGGAGACGACCGCCGTCGCCGACGCCGTGGCCGCGCAGGTGAGCGCCGGGTTCGGGGACCTGGAGGCGGTGGCGGAGGGCAACCCGAGGCTGCGGGCGGGCAAGCCGGTCGCGCTCGGCAACGTCGGCCCGGCGTTCTCCGGCAAGTACACCGCGACGGCCGTGCAGCACGTCCTGGAGCCGCACGGCGGGTACCGGACCACGGTGTGGGTGAGCGCCAGCCCCGACCGTTCCCTGACCGGCCTGGTGACCGGCGCCAACGCGCCGAGCCGCGGGCCGCGCATGCCGGGCCTGGCGATCGGCGTGGTCACGGACGTGCGCGAGCCGGGCGGTGCCGAGAGCGGCGCGGTGAAGCTGCGGTTCCCCTGGCTGGATGACACGTACACCACCGACTGGGTGCGCACCGTGCAGTGGGGCGGCAAGGGCGGCGGAGGCGTGGTGAGCCCCGAGGTCAACGACGAGGTCCTGGTCGGCTTCGAACAGGGCCTGCTGGACAGCCCGTACGTCATCGGCGGGCTGTACAACGGCGTGGACAAGCCCTCGCCGCACGACGTGCCGCTGATCGACGGCACCACCGGCCGGGTCAACCGGCGTTCCCTGGTGTCCCGTTCGGGGCACCGGGTGGAGCTGCTGGACGCCAGGGCGCCGGGCCCGTCCGGGCTGCGGCTGCGGACCGCCGACGAGCGCCTCGAGGTGTTCCTGGACGACCGGCGGGACCGGATCGAGCTGACGGTGTTCGCCAGGGGCCGGCAGCCCCTCACCTCCGTCGTGCTCGACGGCAAGGGCATCACCCTGGACGCGGGCCGCGGCGATGTGAGCGTGTCCGGCCGGAACGTGGACATCCAGGGCCGGGTCGGGGTGAAGGTCGGCGGCCGGTCGGTGAGCGTCACCGGCAGCTCGGAC
The DNA here is from genome assembly GCF_013870595.1 of Streptomyces sp. WELS2. Classification (GTDB taxonomy): domain Bacteria; phylum Actinomycetota; class Actinomycetes; order Streptomycetales; family Streptomycetaceae; genus Streptomyces. Next base: position 3,383 of record NZ_JACBWZ010000336.1, read on the forward strand.
GTCACCGTCGACGGCGGTCTGCTCGGCGTCCTGAAGGCCAAGCTCATCCGCATCAACTGACCCGAACACCAGCAGCAGTCAACCGAACCTCCCGAGGAGCAACGCATGCCGGCCGCAGCCCGTACCGGTGACCCCACCAGTCACGGCGGGGTGATCGCCACCCCGCCGCCCGGCGCCGCCGCGACCGTGGCCCGCGTGCTGATCGGCGGCCGGCCCGCCGCCGTCGTCGGCAGCCAGCACGCCTGTGTGATGCCGCCGCACGCGGTCATGGGCCCGGCCAACGTGATCATGCCCGACCCGCTCGCGGCCACCGTGCTGATCGGCGGACTGCCGGCCGCGCGGGCGCGCGACAAGACCTCGTGCGGTGCCACGATCCTGACCGGCGCCCCCAACGTCCTGATCGGGGGCCTGTGATGAGCGAGCGGTTCATCGGCCGCGGCTGGGCGTTCCCGCTGCGGGTCGGCCCGACCGGCGGCATCGCCCTGGTCGAACGGGAGCGGGAGATCGAGGAGGCGATCCGCCTGGTGCTCGGCACCGCGCCCGGCGAGCGCCCCATGCGCCCCGAGTTCGGCTGCGGCATCCACGACTACGTCTTCGCCCCGGGCGACGGCGCCACCGCCGGACGCATCGCGCAGCAGGTGCGCGAGGCCCTGGAACGCTGGGAGCCGCGCATCTCGGTGGACGACGTGGCCGTCGCCTTCGACGCCATCGAGGACGGCACCCTCTACATCGACGTGCACTACACCGTGCGCTCCACCAACGACCGGCGCAACCTGGTCTTTCCCTTCTACACCATCCCCTCCGAGGAGGGGGCCGAGGACAGGGGCACGGACTGATGGCACTGCCCTCCCCGAACCTGGACGACCGGCGGTTCCAGCAACTCGTCGACGAGGCCAAGCGGTACGTGCAGCAGCGCGCGCCGGAGTGGACCGACCACAACGTCTCCGACCCGGGCGTCACCCTGATCGAGACGTTCGCCTACCTGGTGGACCAGCTGCTGTACCGGCTGAACCGGGTCCCGGACAAGAACTACACCGCCTTCCTCGACCTGCTCGGCATCCGCCTGTTCCCGCCGGCCGCCGCCGTCGCCGAGGTCGACTTCTGGCTGTCGGCACCGCAGCCCGACACGGTCGAGCTGCCCACCGGCACCGAGGTGACCACGGCGCGCGGCGAGAGCGACGAGTCCGTGGTCTTCACCACCACCGGCCGGCTGGACATCCTGCCCAGCGAGCTGACGCGCCTGGTCACCGCGCACCGCACCGGCGAGCAGACCGACCGGACCGGGACGCTCTCCGAGGGTCGTGACATCCCCTGCTTCCAGGCCGCGCCCGAGCCGGGCGACGCCCTGCTGTTCGGCCTGCCGACGGCCGTGCCCCGGTGCATCGTCGCCGTACGCCTGGACAGCCGGGTGGAGGGCGTCGGCGTGGACCCGCGCCAGCCCCCGCTGGTGTGGGAGGCGTGGGACGGCGGCGGCTGGCGGGTGTGCGAGACCGGCGCGGACACCACCGGCGGGCTCAACCGGCCCGGCGAGGTCATCGTGTACGTCCCGGCCGGGCACACCGCCTCGGTGATCGGCGGCACCCGGGCCGGCTGGCTGCGCTGCCGGGTCACCGAGCCGGAGCCGGGCCAGCCGTTCTACTCGGAGTCCCCGACCGTGCGCGAGGCCGCGGTCTTCACCGTGGGCGGCACCATGACCGTGGAGCACGCCGAGACCGTCACCGACGTACCGCTCGGCACCTCGGAGGGGGTGCCCGGGCAGACGTTCCGGCTCGGCCGCCCGCCGGTGCTGCTCGACCGCGAACCCCCGGTCGTGGAGGTGTCCACCGCCGAGGGCTGGCAGCGCTGGGAGGTCGTCGAGCACTTCGGCCGCTCCGGGCCCGAGGACCGGCACGTCCGGGTCGACGCCACCACCGGCGAGTTCGGCTTCCCGCCCGCGCTGCGCGAACCGGACGGCACGCTGCGCCAGTGCGGCGCCGTGCCGCCCAAGGGCGCGCAGATCCGGGTGGCCCGCTACCGCACCGGCGGCGGCCCGGCGGGCAACGTCGCCCGCGGCGCGATCTCCGTGCTGCGCAGCTCCGTGCCGTACGTCGCCCGGATCACCAACCGGGAGGCGGCGCGCGGCGGGGTCGCCGGGGAGACCGTGGAGAACGCCAAGCTGCGCGCCCCGCAGGCGCTGCGCATGCAGGAGCGCGCGGTGACCGCCGAGGACTACGAGATCATCAGCCGCCAGGCGGCGCCCTCGGTGCGCCGGGTGCGCTGTCTGCCGGCCGCCGAGGGCGCGGGCGCGGTACGGGTCCTGGTGGTGCCGGACGCGGTGGCCGACGAGGGCGACGACCGGCTGCGCTTCGAGCAGCTGATCCCCTCCGACCAGGTGCTCCAGGCGATCACCGCCGCCCTGGACGAGCGGCGCCTGATCGGTACCCGCCTGGTGGTGGAGCCGCCGGTCTACCAGGGCGTCACCGTGGTGACCCGGCTCGCCGCGGCCCCGGGCGACACCGACCGGGTGCGCGACGCGGCGCTGGCCGCGCTGTACCGGCACCTGAACCCGCTGCACGGCGGCCTCGACGGCACCGGCTGGCCGTTCGGGCGGCCGGTGCAGTACGGCGAGCTGTTCGGCGTGCTGCAACGCGCCATCGGCAATGCGCTGGTGGAGGAGATCCGTCTCTTCCCCGCCGACCCGATCACCGGCCGGCGCGGCGCCCCGACCGACCGCATCGACCTGGCCCAGGGCGCGCTGGTCTTCTCCTACCAGCACCAGGTGGTCGTCACGGCCGTGGACCCGGAGGGCGGACGATGAGCCGCGCCGCCGTCCCCGGCCTGCCGAGCCGCCACCCGATCGGCGAGCAGCTGCCGGCGCTGTACGCCGACGACGACTTCGCCCAGCGCTTCACCGCAGGCCTGGACACCGTCCTGGCCCCCGTCTTCCTGACCCTGGACACCCTCCCCGCCTATCTCGACCCCCGGCTGGCCCCGGCCGACTTCCTGACCTGGCTCGGGTCCTGGGTGGGCGCCACCGACGACGCCGAGTGGCCCGAGGAGCAGCGCCGGGAGGCCG
>NZ_JACBWZ010000337.1 GCF_013870595.1 Streptomyces sp. WELS2
TGCAGGCCACGGTCACCAGCGCGAACAGCGGCAGTCGCGGTGGGTTGCCGGGGTCCCGGTCCGCCGGGGCCGCCGCGGCGAGGTCGCGGGCGAAGAACCGCCGGAACACCAGGTACTCGACGCCGATCGCGGCCAGCCAGGGCAGGGCCATCAGCGCCGCGAACCGGGTGAAGCTCAGCCCGCTCGCCGTGAACGCCAGCAGGTTCGTCAGATTGGAGACCGGCAGCAGCAGCGAGGCGGTGTTCGACAGGTGTGTGCAGGCGTACACATGCGGTTTGGGCCGTACGCCGGTGCGCGCGGCGGTGGCGAACACCACCGGGGTGAGCAGCACGATCGTCGCGTCCAGGCTGAGCACGGCGGTGATCGCCGACGCCAGCGCGAACACGGCGGACAGCAGTCGCACCGGACGGCCGCCCGCCCACCGGGCCATCCAGGCCCCGCACGCCTGGAAGAGGCCTTCGACGTCGCAGAAGTGGGCGATCACCAGGACCGCCGCCAGGAAGCCGACCACCGGGCCGAGCCGTTCGGCCTCGGCTCGGGCGTGTCCGAGGGAGAGGGCGCCGGTGGCCACCGCGATCCCGGCGGCGGGTACGGCCATGACCGCCTCCGGCCAGCCGAAGGGCCGTACGACGGCCCAGGCCAGCACGGCGACGAGCAGAGCGGCGGACAGGGCCGCGGCGAGCGGGGTGTTCAGGGCGGGTCCTTCCGAAGTGATCACGGGGTTGCCCGCTCATGAAAACAGACCGGAGGCCGGGAGCCGGCCAGGGGCTCGGTGAGGGTTCGGTCAGGGGCCCGTGCCCGGGCTCAGTACCGTCAGCCGGACGGACGAGGCGGTGCCGGAGACCGGGATGGGGCCGCCCGGCCAGGCCGCCCGCAGCGGGTCCCGTTCGTCCGGCGGGGTGACCAGCAGCCCGGCCGGGGTGGCCGACCGCGCCCCGCTGACCTCCGGGTTGGAGAAGGTCAGCCCGGCCCAGGCGCTCTGCCCCGGCCGGAGGGTGACGGTGACCGGGGTGCCCGGTGTCCGCCCGGGATCGGCGCCGAGCCGGCCGCCGGAGGCGCCGACGAAGGCCGCGCCCGGATAGCCGTGCAGGGTGCAGGTGCGGCCGGAGGTGTTGGTGAGCACCACCGGGAAGTTCTCCTGGCCGGCGCCCGGGTCGTTGCGGCCCACCGCGGCCCGCAGTTCGGAGGTGTGGCGCCGAGCCGCGCGAAGTTCGCGGCGAACGCCTCCCTGACCGGCTCGAAGCCCTCGGCCACTGTGCCGTTCACGTCCGCGTTCTGCACGTTCGCCATCCCTTCCCGATCGCCTGCGACAGTGGGTGCAACACGGCACGCGCGCCTGCGATTCCTCGGTGGGATCGGCCCAGCGGAATCGTTACGTCGATGTTGCGGCGGCGGGAGGGCGCCTCACGCGCCCATGGTCACGGACTTCGGATCGAAGCCGAACGGCAGCTCCAGCCGGTGCGCCCGCATCAGCCCCTCGTCCGAGAGCAGCTCGCCGGTCGGGCCGTCCGCCGCGATCACGCCGTCACTGAGGATCAGGGAGCGGGGGCACAGCTCCAGCGCGTACGGCAGGTCGTGCGTGACCATGAGGACGGTCACGTCCAGCGAGCGCAGGATGTCGGCGAGCTCGCGGCGGGAGGCCGGGTCCAGGTTGGACGACGGCTCGTCCAGGACCAGGATCTCCGGTTCCATCGCGAGTACGGTGGCCACCGCGACCCGGCGGCGCTGCCCGAAGGACAGGTGGTGCGGCGGCCGGTCGGCGAAGTCCCGCATGCCGACCCGCTCCAGCGCGGTGTCCACCCGCTCCTGGAGCGCGGCCCCCTTGATCCCGGCGGCGGCCGGACCGAACGCCACGTCCTCCCGCACGGTCGGCATGAACAGCTGGTCGTCCGGGTCCTGGAAGACGATGCCGACCTTCTGCCGGATCGCGGCCATGTGCTGCTTGCCGACCGGCAGCCCGGCCACGGTCACCGTGCCCGTGCCGCCGCTCAGGATGCCGTTGAGGTGCAGTACCAGGGTGGTCTTGCCGGCGCCGTTGGGGCCGAGCAGGGCGACCCGTTCGCCGCGCGCGAGGGAGAAGTCCACGCCGAACAGGGCCTGGTGTCCGTCCGGGTAGGCGAAGGCGAGGCCGGAGACCTCCAGAGAAGCAGTCACAGGAACCATCCCAGCAGACAGACGACGAGGGCGGCGCAGGGGAGGGCCAGGGCGTGCCGCCACTGGGCGCCGGAGGCGGTCACCTCGTCGATGACCGGCATCGACCCGGCGTACCCCCGGCTCACCATGGCCAGGTGGACCCGCTCCCCGCGTTCGTAGGAGCGGATGAACAGCGCGCCGGCGGACTTGGCGAGCACGCCCCAGTGCCGTACGCCCTTCGCCTCGAAGCCGCGCGACTCCCGGGCGATCCGCATCCGGCGCATCTCGTCGGTGATGACGTCGCCGTAGCGGATCATGAAGGAGGCGATCTGCACGAGCAGCGGCGGCAGCTTCAGCCGTTGCAGGCCGAGCAGGAGTTCGCGCAGCTCGGTGGTGGCGGCCAGCAGGACGGAGGCGGCGACGCCGAGGGTGCCCTTGGCGAGCACGTTCCAGGCGCCCCACAGCCCGTTCACGCTGAGCGAGAGCCCGAGGACGTGCACCCGTTCGCCCTCCGCGACGAACGGCATGAGCACCGCGAACGCCACGAACGGCACCTCGATCAGCAGCCGCCGCAGCAGGAAGCCGGCGGGCACGCGCGCGTGGTACGCGACGGACGCGAGCAGCACGGCGTACACCGCGAACGCCCACATCGCCTCGCGCGGGGTCGACACCACGACCACCACGAACAGGAACGCGGCGGCGAGCTTGGTGTGCGGCGGCAGCCCGTGCACGGGCGAGTGCCCGTGCCGGTACAGCCGGTGCGCGTGTCCCGCTCCCATCTCAGAGGCCCGTGTTCACGGGAGAGGCGTCGTCGGTGCGCCGCCGGCGCAGCGCCCAGAACACCGCGCTGCCCGCGACGACGGTGACGCCGACGCCGATGACGCCCGCGAGACCGCCGGAGAGCCGGGCGTCGGAGATGTCCTTCACGCCGTAGTCGGCCAGCGGCGAGTCGGACGTGGCGTGCTTCTCCTCCTTCTTGTCGATCCCCTTGTCGTGCGCGACCTTCTCCAGGCCGTCGGGGTTGGCGGAGGCGTAGAAGCTGACGAAGCCGGCCAGGACCAGGGAGGTGACCAGGCCGGTCACCCACAGCGTGCGCCGCGAGGTGCGGGCCGCGGCGGGCACCGGGGTGGCGGGCTCGGCCGCGGGGGCGTCCACCAGGGTGCCGTTCACCCGCAGCTGGAGCCGCTGACGTAGGCCGCGCGCACCGTGCACCAGGTCGGGGCGGACCGCGATGACGGCGCCGACCGTGAGCGCGGTGATGACCGCCTCGCCGATGCCGATGAGCACATGGACGCCGATCATCGCGGTGGCGACCTTGCCGATGGCGACGTCCGTGGTGCCGCCGATCGCGTAGATCAGGGTGAAGGCGACCGCGGCCGCGGGCACGGAGACCAGCGCGGCGACGAAGGAGGCCACGGTCACCGAGCGCCGCTTGCGGGGCAGCACGGCGAGCAGGCCGCGGAAGACGGCGTACGACACGACGGTGGTGACCAGCGCCATGTCGGTGATGTTCACGCCGAGCGCGGTCAGCCCGCCGTCGGCGAACAGCACGCCCTGCATCAGGAGCACCACCGACACGCACAGCACGGCCGTGTACGGTCCGACGAGTATCGCGGCCAGGGCCCCGCCGAGCAGGTGTCCGCTGGTCCCGGCGGCGACGGGGAAGTTGAGCATCTGCACGGCGAAGATGAACGCCGCGACCAGACCGGCCAGCGGCGCGGTGCGCTCGTCCAGCTCGCGGCGGGCACCGCGCAGGCTCACCGCGAGGGCGCCGGCGGCGACCACTCCGGTGACCGCGGAGGTCGGGGCGTCTATGAATCCGTCAGGTACATGCACCCGACGATTTTAGGCCCTTGTTGCGAACCTCTTGCAAGAGAGACAAAGTCTCGTCTCCCACCGGGGCGCGAACCGGAAAATGTGCCACTCTGGATGGAAGCGGAAGAACAGCTTTCACATAGGTCACGGTGCGTGAAAGGGCGGTCCGATGTCTGTGGTCGAACAGTACGCACGCGCTCATATCGTCACGGACGAGGAGGACCCGGGGGCCGTACCCGTCGTGCTGCGCTACGACCCCGACCGCGATCCCCGCTCCGTCCGCATCGGGCTGCCCGGACCGCACGAGTGGACCTTCTCCCGGGCGCTGCTGGAGCGCGGACTGCGCGCGCCGGCCGGCACCGGGGACGTCCGGGTGTGGCCCTGCGGGCGGGTCCAGGCCGTCGTGGAGTTCCACGGCGACCACGGCGTGGAGGTCGTGCAGTTCGACTCCAAGGCCCTGCTGCGGTTCCTGCGCCGCACCTACACCGCCGAGCCGGTCCGCGGCTGATCAGCCCCCGAGCCGCAGCAGGGACGCCACGATGGGACCGGCCGTGTCGCCCCCGTGGCCGCCCGCCTGGACCACGCCCGCCGCGGCGAGGTCGCCCCGGTAGGCGGTGAACCAGCCGTTCGGCTTCTTCTGGCCGTCGACCTCCGCCGAGCCGGTCTTCGCCCCGTAGTCCGGGCCGAGCCCCGCCATCGCCTCCGCCGCCGTGCCGGAGGCGGCCGTGTACCGCATCAGCTCGCGCAGCTGCGAGAGGGTCTTCGGGGACAGGGTGCGCGCGGCGGTGGCCAGCCTCCGGTGGTCGACGGACGGTGCGACCAGGTACGGCTGGTGGAAGGAGCCCGCCTTCACGGTGGCCGCCACCGACGCCATGTTCAGCGGGTTCATCCGCACCCCGCCCTGCCCGATCAGCTCGGCCGCCTTCTGCGCCGCCGACTGCACCGGCACCGAGCCGTCGACGCTGGGCACGCCGATCGCCCAGTTGTCCATCGACAGCCCGAAGACCTGCTGGGCCTGCCGGGTCAGGTCGTCGTCGTCCAGCTTTCCCGCCTGGCTGATGAAGGCGGTGTTGCAGGAGCGGGCGAAGCTCGCCTTGAACGTGCCGCCCTTGATCTCGAAGTCGTCGTCGTTGTGGAACTTCCAGCCCCCGTAGGTGACCGTCTTCGGGCAGGGGTGCGGCTTGTCCGCCGAGGCCAGGCCCTTGTCGATGAGCAGCGACGACGTGATGATCTTCATGGTGGAGCCGGGGGCCAGGGAGCCCTGGAAGGCGGTGTTGAAACCGTGCCCGCTGTTGGCGACCGCGAGGATCTCGCCGGTGGAGGGCCGCAGCACGACCACCGAGGCCTTGGCCCGGTTCTCCACCTGCCGCTCGGCCGCCTCCTGGAGGGCCGGGCTGAGCGTCGTGCGCACCGTGCCCGGGGTGCCCTCGCTCAGCTCCACCAGCGTCTTGTCGGACAGCTTGGCGGCCTTGGACTCCTTGCCGCGCACCACGCGCAGCTCGACGCCCGCCGTGCCGCCGGCCGTCTTGCCGTACTTCTCCCGCAGCCCGTCCAGCACCGTGCCCAGCGACGGGTACCGGGCGGCGGTGATCTCGCCGCCGTCGCGGTCCAGCGCCTTCACCGGCGGGGTGCCGGAGGCGCCGGTCACCAACCGGTCGCCGTCCCTCAGCTCCGGGTGGACGACGGCCGCGTGCCAGTCGACCCGCGGCTCGCCGTCACCCGGGCGGCGTACGACGGTGAGGGAGCTGCCGTAGGCCAGCGGCCTGCTGACGCCCTTGTAGGCCACGGTGGCGCGGACGTCGAAGGGCACCGTGGCGCCCTTGGCCGCCTTGGGGGTGAGGGTGACGCCCTCCAGGTGGGCGTCCTTGGTGTAGCCGGTGAGCAGCGGGGCCGCCGCCGCGGGGTCGTCGGTGGCGGCGGCGGCCTCGGCGGCCTTGCCGTGCTGCCAGGCGGTGAGGAAGCGGGTGGTCGTCGTGGTGACCTCGGTGGCGGTGAGCGGGCCGGTCTTCACGCTCTTGTGGCCGGCCGTGGCGGCGGTGCGCTCGTCGGCCGCGGCCCCGCCGTCGTAGAGGGCGTAGAGGCCGGCCCCGGCGCCGCCGACGACCACGGCGAGCATTCCGCCGAGTACGGCGGGACGGGTCTTCCGTCGCTCGGTGACGCGCCTTCTCTTGCCCACAGCCTCAGTTCCTCCGCGCGCTTTCCAGGCTCTCCTAAGCCTTCACCGTCCCAACGACGGCTTTCACCTTAAGGTCCCCGTCTTCACGGGTGATCTCAACCGGCGTTCCGTAGCACGGTTGCGACAATCGGCCCGGCGGCGTCGATGCCGTGCCCGCCGCCCTGGACCATGGCCGCCGCCGCGACATCGCCCCGGTAACCGGTGAACCAGCTGTCCGACCCGGCCGTGTCGTCGGCCTCGGCGGAGCCGGTCTTCGCGCCGACGTCCCCGCTCAGCCCGGCCATCA
>NZ_JACBWZ010000338.1 GCF_013870595.1 Streptomyces sp. WELS2
GCACCCGGCGCCCACGACCACGCCACACCTCACCCACCGCCACCACGGCCGCCTCGTCCCCCGGCAGGCACTCCGGCACCGACGCGCCGAGCGACCCGGCCACCGGCAGCGGCGAGGGCCTCCTCGGCGGCGACACCGGCGGCCTGCTCGACCCGCCGAAGAGCGGCACCACCGGCAGCTCCCCGTCCGCCGGCAAGTCGCCGTCGGCCCCGCCGGACGTCACCATCCCGCCGCTCATCCCGGACCTGCTCCCCGACCTCGGCATCGACGGCCAGGACGCGGACTAGCCCGGTACGGCCACGGCCGCGGGGGGCGCCCCTTTCCGAGCAGGGGCGCCCCCCGCGGCCGCACGCTGCCCGGCCGGGCTCGCGGGAGAACGCTCAGAAGAACACCGACCGCCGCTGCACCAGCAGCTTGTACAGCGTGTGCTGGATCTGCTCGCGCACCTGGTCGGTCAGGTTGAACATCAGCATCGGGTCCTCGGCGGCCTCCGGCGGATAGCCGTCCGTCGGGATCGGCTCGCCGAACTGGATCGTCCACTTCGTCGGCAGCGGGATCGCGCCCAGCGGGCCCAGCCAGGGAAACGTCGGCGTCAGCGGGAAGTACGGGATGCCCAGCACCCGGGCCAGCGTCTTGGCGTTGCCGATCATCGGGTAGATCTCCTCGGCCCCGACGATCGAGCACGGGACGATCGGCACGCCCTGGCGCAGCGCCGTGGAGACGAAGCCGCCCCGGCCGAACCGCTGGAGCTTGTAGCGCTCGCCGAAGGGTTTCCCGATGCCCTTGAAGCCCTCCGGCATCACCCCGACCAGCTCGCCCTGGCCCAGCAGCCGTTCCGCGTCCTCCGCGCAGGCGAGGGTGTGGCCCAGCTTGCGGGCCAGCTCGTTGACCACCGGCAGCACGAAGACCAGGTCGGCCGCCAGCAGCCGCAGGTGCCGGCCGCCGGGATGGTGGTCGTGCACCGCCACCTGCATCATCAGGCCGTCCAGCGGCAGCGTCCCGGAGTGGTTGGCGACGATCAGCGCGCCGCCCTCGGCCGGGATGTTCTCGATGCCCTTCACCTCGACCCGGAAGTACTTCTCGTACACCGGCCGCAGCAGCGACATCAGGACCTGGTCGGTCAGCTCCTCGTCGTAGCCGAAGTCGTCGACCTCGTAGTCCCCGGTGAGCCGGCGCCGCAGGAAGGCCAGCCCGGCCGCCACCCGCCGCTCCAGACCGCCGCCCGGGCCGTCGTCCCGTCCATCGGCCGTCGGCGGCTCCACCGGCTCCTCCTCTGCCCACTCGCGGCCCGGCAACGGCTGGAGAACGTTTTTCTGTCTGGGGCAGGCTCCTGGCCATGCACTACGACACCCTCACCCCGGCCGACGAAACCTGGCAGGCGCAGGCCCTGTGCGCACAGACCGGGCCGGACTTCTTCTTCCCCGAGCCCGGCAGCTCGGTGCGCGAGGCGAAGCGCATCTGCGCCATGTGCGAGCTGCGCCCGGCCTGCCTGGAGTACGCCCTCGCCCACGACGAGCGGTTCGGCGTCTGGGGCGGCCTGTCGGAGAAGGAACGCCTGGCGCTGCGGCGCACCGCCCGCTGATCCCGGCGCGCCGCCATCCTGGCCCGAGCCCGGGGCGTCAGCCTCCGGCGCGCGCCGCCATCCGGGCCTTGCGCGCGGCCAGCTTCTCGTCGAACTTCGACGCCTCCGCGTCCAGCCCGCCCAGGAACAGGCCGAGTTCCTCCTGCGCCCTCAGGCCCTCGGGGCCGAGGCCGTCGATCTCCATGACCTTCAGGAAGCGCAGCACCGGCTGCAGCACGTCGTCGTGGTGGATGCGCAGGTTGTACACCTCGCCGATCGCCATCTGCGCGGCGGCCCGCTCGAAGCCGGGGATGCCGTGGCCGGGCATGCGGAAGTTCACCACGACGTCCCGCACCGCCCGCATGGTCAGGTCGGGGGCGAGTTCAAAGGCGGCCTTGAGCAGGTTGCGGTAGAACACCATGTGCAGGTTCTCGTCGGTCGCGATGCGGGCCAGCATGCGGTCGCAGACCGGGTCCCCGGACTGGTGTCCGGTGTTGCGGTGCGAGATCCGCGTGGCCAGCTCCTGGAAGGCGACGTAGGCGATCGAGTGCAGCATCGAGTGCCGGTTGTCGGACTCGAAACCCTCGCTCATGTGCGCCATGCGGAAGCGTTCCAGCTGGTCGGGGTCGACCGCGCGCGAGACCAGCAGATAGTCGCGCATCACGATGCCGTGCCGGCCCTCCTCGGCCGTCCAGCGGTGCACCCAGGTGCCCCAGGCGCCGTCGCGGCCGAACAGCGTGGCGATCTCGTGGTGGTAGCTCGGCAGGTTGTCCTCGGTGAGCAGGTTGACCACGAGGGCGATGCGGCCGACCTCCGTCACCTTCGACTGGCCCTTCTCCCAGGCCTCCCCGTCCTCGAACAGACCGGGGAAGTTGCGGGCGTCGCTCCAGGGCACGTACTCGTGCGGCATCCAGTCCTTGGCGACCTTCAGGTGCCGGTTCAGTTCGTTCTCGACCACTTCCTCCAGTGCGTACAGGAGCCGCGCGTCGGTCCAGACGGACGGGCTGCCGAGGTGAGGGGAAGTGATCGTCACAGGAACTCCAGGGGGACGCCGGACAGGGGCGTGGGCGGGGAAGGGGGACGGCCCGGCGAGCGGTGCCGGGAACCCACGTGATCGTAGGCTACGAATCCGTAGGTTACGAAGCCGTAGGTTAAGACGGCGGTAAAGAAACCGCTGATCAGCCTTGCCGGATGGCCTTCCGCGCACGCCGGACGGCCCCGGGACCCGCAGGTCCGGGGGCCGTCGCAGGAGCGGAAATCACCCGGTCAGGCGTACAGCTCCCGCAGGCGTACGGAGAGGCAGGTCACACAGCCCTCCAGCTTCTCGAACTCGCTGATGTCGACCGTGACCACGTCATGACCGAGATCGCTCAGCAGCTCCGCCGTCCGCGGCGCGCTCGCCGCCATCAGCAGCTTGCCGCCGCCCAGCAGCACCACGTGCGCCCCGGACTCCTCCGGCACCGACAGGAACCCCGGGAACAGCGACGGCCGGTCCACCCGCGGTATGTGCCCGATCACCGTGCCGTCGGGCAGCGCGGTCACCGCCGACTTCAGGTGCAGCACCTTGCTCACCGGGACGGCCACCACCCGGGCGCCCAGCGGTTCGAAGGCCGCCCGCAGCTGCTGCACACCGGCCGCGTTGGTGCGCCCGCTGCGGCCGACGTACACGGTGTCGCCGACCTTCAGGACATCACCGCCGTCCAGCGTGCCCGGATCCCAGATCCAGTTCACCGAGCAGCCGAGGCTCGCCACGGCCTCCTCGACACCGGCGGTCTCCGCGCGCCGGGCGGCGGCACCCGGACGGGTGATCAGCGCGACGTTGCGGAACATGACGACGGTGTCCTCGACGAACACCGAGTCCGGGCAGTCGTCGGCCGGTTCGACCTCGATCGTCTCCCAGCCGTGCGCTTGCAGGGCCGCCACATAGGCCTCCCACTGCTCCACGGCGAGCCCCACGTCGGCCTTCTCCCGCGCGATGTGCGTCACCAGGCCGTCGGCGAGGCGGGGGCTGGGGCGGCGGACGAGGGCCTTCTTGCTGGGCACGACGGGCCTTTCGTATCGGTCGGTGCGATGGTGCGGTGGCCGGCGCCGATCACTCGGCGCCGGTCCGTCATCATGCAGCGCGCTCGGGCCGGGGCAAAACCTGGGTGCCGTCAGTGCGCTCCGGCCGCCCGGTCAGACCGGTTCGCGGAGCGCCTCGAGGGTGGTCTCCGTCAGCTCGCCCCCCTCCATCAACAGCCAGCGGGTGATCCCGATCGACTCCAGGAACGGCAGGTCGTGCGCGGCCACGAGCAGCGCGCCCTCGTACGACTCCAGGGCCTGGGTCAGCTGCCGGACGCTGGCCATGTCCAGGTTGTTCGTCGGCTCGTCCAGCAGCAGCAACTGCGGTGCCGGCTCGGCGAGCAGCAGCGCGGCCAGGGCCGCCCGGAAGCGCTCGCCGCCGGAGAGGGTGCCCGCCTTCTGGTCGGCCCGGCCGCCCCGGAACAGGAAGCGGGCGAGACGGGCCCGGATCCGGTTGTTGGTGGCGTCCGGCGCGAATCGGGCCACGTTCTCGGCCACCGACAGACCGTCGTCGAGCACGTCCAGCCGCTGCGGCAGGAACCGGAGCGGCACATGGGCCGTCACGGTGCCGGCCAGCGGCTCCAGCCGGCCGGCGATGGTCCGCAGCAGCGTCGTCTTGCCGGAGCCGTTGCGGCCGACGATCGCGATCCGCTCCGGGCCGCGCAGATCGAGGATGCCCGGCACGCGCGCGTGGCAGGCCGTTTCCAGGTTCTCCAGGGTGAGCACCTGCCGGCCGGGCGGCACGGCCGTGTACGGCAGTTCGACGCGGATCTCGTCGTCGTCCCGTACGGCCTCCACCGCCTCGTCCAGCCGTTCCCTGGCCTCGGCGAGCCGTTCCTCGTGCAGGATGCGGTGCTTTCCGGCGGACTCCTGGGCGGCACGTCTGCGCGCGTTCATGACGATCTTCGGTTCGCGCTTGGAGTCGTACATCTTCTGGCCGTACCGCTTGCGGCGGGCCAGTTTCACCTGGGCGTCGGACAGTTCGCGCTTCTGCTTGCGCACGTCGGCCTCGGCGACGCGCACCATGCGCTCGGCCGCCTCCTGCTCGACGGCCAGTGCCTCCTCGTAGGCCGAGAAGTTGCCGCCGTACCAGGAGACCTCGCCCGCGCGCAGGTCCGCGATCTGGTCGACCAGTTCGAGCAGTTCCCGGTCGTGGCTGACCACGACCAGGACGCCCGGCCAGGCGGCGACGGCCTGGTGGAGCCGCCGGCGCGCGTACAGGTCGAGGTTGTTGGTGGGTTCGTCGAGCAGCAGGATGCCGGGGCGGCTCAGCAGCAGCGCGGCGAGCCGCAGCAGCACCGACTCGCCGCCGGACACCTCGCCGACGGTCCGGTCCAGGCCGATGTGGCCGAGGCCGAGTTCGCCGAGGGTGGCCAGGGCGCGCTCCTCGACGTCCCAGTCGTCGCCGACCGTCTCGAAGTGCTCCTCGCGGACGTCGCCCGCCTCGATGGCGTGCAGGGCGGCCCGCCGCCCGGCGATGCCGAGGGCCTGGTCGACCCGGAGCGTGGTGTCCAGGGTGACGTTCTGCGGGAGGTAGCCGATCTCGCCGGTCGCCTTGACGGTGCCGTCGGCCGGGACGAGTTCCCCGGCCAGCAGCTTGAGCAGGGTGGACTTGCCCGATCCGTTGACGCCGACGAGCCCGGTGCGGCCGGGGCCGAACGCGATGTCGAGGCCGTCGAAGACGGGGGTGCCGTCGGGCCAGGCGAAGGACAGGGAGGAACAGGTGAGGGAAGCAGACATGGGCGCCTCGCGAGGGTGTGGGCGTTCGGGTGGACGCGTATCGAGACACCGCGAGGCGGGAAAACCGAGGGGCCGGGCAGGGAAGGGCCGCGGAAGAGGGGCCTGTGCCTGGGGGACGGCTCGGACGCCGAGGTCGTCGTACGCCGCGCACACCTCACCGGTGCGACGCGGTGTCTCAGGACCTCAGACGAGCAACGTCCTTCTCCAATCGACGGCAACAGAACCGTTGTACACCGTAGGAGGGGAGCGAGGGGGTGTCAACGGGTTTTCGCGCGGGGCGCTTGCCGCGCCGGCCGGGACGTCCCTCACGCGCGCGTGCCGTCCGTCAGGCGTCCCGCGCGCGTGCCCTTCAGCAGGCGTCCCGCATCAGCTCGGCGAGGCCGTGGTCGAGGTCCAGCTGGAGGTGTTCCCGGCCGACGGGGACCAGTTCGTCCGCGGCCTCGAGGAACCGCCGTATCTCGCCCGAGCGCACGTGCACGATCGCCGTGCCCTCCGGGGCGTGGAACTCCAGCACCGTGCGGTCGTACCCGTACGGCCGCACGCGGACGTCACCCTGGCCCGCGGGGTCCTCCAGCCCGGCCGTCAGCAGCTCACGGGCGAAGGTCCAGCACACGTCGACGCCCTCCAGGGTGGCGGGCGCCGGGAAGGTCATGCGGACGGCGAACGGGTCGCGCCGGTCGTAGCGCAGCGTGGCGGGAATGCTCGGCATGCGCGGTGCGGCGGCGACGAGACGTGCCTCTACGGGCTGCTCGATGACGGTGGACAACGCCTTGCTCCCTCGTGACGGCTGGACTGCGCCCGGATGCGCCCACACCCGGCACAGGGAGAGACGACGGAAACGGCCGGTGCGTGCACACCCGGACCGAGTGACCTCGGTCACCGCGTTCATGCACGGGGGAGCACAGCCCGCGCAGACCGTCCCCCGCCGCGCACCGGCGCACCCGGCCCCCTGGACGCGCCCCGGGGACTGGGCTAGCTT